>CAYQDH010000581.1:0-3419 GCA_964416075.1 uncultured Anaerolineales bacterium
TACCCATGCTGTAATCTGTAGAGTAAGATGGGCTCGTGAGACCATTAAGGAAGCGAAATGCCCAGACCCGCCAAACGCGTTTATCTCGACGTCTGTGCTCTGTGCCGTCCTTTCGACGACCAGACTCAGATGCGCATACGCCTCGAGACAGAAGCGGTGCAGTTGATTCTGAGCTATGTCCGCTCAGGTGAATGGAGCCTGGTCGTATCACCTGCTCACGACATCGAGATCAGCGCCATTGATGATGCAATGGAGAGGGAACATTTGCTCTCGATCCTTGCAGAGATCGGTTCCCGTGTGCAAGCCGCCCTACCCCAGGTTCGACAGCGCGCTCAGGCACTAACAGAAAGAGGGCTGGGAATGAGCGAACACACTTACCTGCAGGAAGAAGAGATGATCCGTCGCGCCATCCATGTGTTGGTCAAAGAGCTGGGGCCCATCGAGACCACTCGCTTTCTGACCTTGTCGCCCCGGAAGAGGCTGGACTCGGTGATCCGGCATCGGCTGTGGCAAGAGGGGCTCGATCGTGAGCAGTTCTACGACCCTGTCTTGGGCGCAGGTGCGCCGCAGGACGCCGCCTGACCCTCCTCCGTGCCCAGGCCAGGGAGCGCACCGCGTCTCGACAGTGTTGGGCCGCACCTGTACAGCGCATCGCAAGGAGGATCTGCTCCCATGCCCTGGCACCCTGTACTCAACCAGCTGCGTGATGCTTTAGCGGACCTCTATCCCGATGGGGAGGACGCACGGCGCCTCGCGGCTACGGCGACCCTGGCCATCAGCCACATCGTCTTGCAGGGCAAGGCGATCAACATCTGGCAATCGATCGTCGAGGAGGCCGAGAAGGCGCAGCAGGTGGAGGCGCTCATCGCCGCCGCGACCAGCGAGTATCCGCAAAACGAGGCCCTACGCGCCGCGGTCCAGGCCTACCGGCGGTGGGTGGCCCAGGGGCAGCCCTCCCCCTCGGCTAGCGTCTCCGTGGAGCCCGTGTTGCTGGACCTGGTGGATTTCAAAATGCCCCTGGTGCGCGTGCCGGAGGGCGAGTTCCGCATGGGCAGCACCAACCACGAGTCGGGGCTGCCGAGCGAGAGGCCCGCGCACAAGCTATCGCTGCCCGCGTACCTTATCGGCAGATACCCCGTCACCGTGGCCCAATACCGGGTGTTCGTGCGTTCGGGGCATCGCCAGCCCCACACCCCAGACAGCCTGCGCGGCCCGGACGACCATCCCGTGGCCCATGTTACCTGGTACGAGGCGCTGGCCTTTTGCCGTTGGGCCAGCCAGGTCAGCGGCCGGCCGGTGCAACTGCCCAGCGAAGCCGAGTGGGAAAAGGCCGCGCGCTGCCGGTATGGATGACAAACCGGCCTTTTACGGCTATCCCTACGATCCCCAAGATGGGCGCGAGAATGCTGCTGCGGGCCCTGAGGTATATCGGGTCACGCGTGGCGGATCGTTCGAGGCGGACAAGGACGGCGTGCGTTGTGCGGCGCGCTCCCCCACCGAGCCCGGCGCCCACGATGCCAGCCACGGTTTTCGGGTGATGGTCCTCGTTCCCCTCTGACCTCTGGAGATGGAGGAGGGGGAAAGCTTCAACACGGAGGCACGGAGGCTGACACTGAGGGCACGGAGAGCAGGGAGGAGAACGGTATATTCGCTCCTCCCTTTCTTCTCTGTGTTCTCCGTGGGACCTCTGTGCCTCCGTGTTGACTCCCCTCCCCCTCCCTCTTGACCCATTCTCCCACCCAGCCTACAATCTCCACCGTCCGGCGGCTCCACGCATTCCTATCTCTCGGGAGGAGATCATGACTATCGTAGAAACGCACCATGGCGCCGTCCGCGGCGCGGTCGTGGGTGGCGTGCACATCTTCCGCGGCATCCCCTATGGCGGCCCCACTGAAGGCTCGGGGCGCTTTATGCCGCCCACCCCTCCGGCCCCCTGGACCGGCGTGCGCGACGCCACGGTCACCGGGCCGCGCTGCATCCAGCCGCCGGCCAACCTCTTCCTCGACCCGGTCATCGGCGAGTATTTCGGGGGCGGGCGCCCCGACCGGGTGGAGCTGTCCCGGCAGCCCGATAGCGAGAACTGCCTGGTGCTCAACGTCCTCACCCCCGCGGTCACGGGCAAGCGCCCGGTGCTGGTCTATATCCACGGCGGGGGCTTTGCCTCCTGGTCCGGCATCATCACCCTTTTCAGCGACCGCATGGTGCGCGAGCAGGATGTGGTGCTGGTGGGGATCAACCATCGCCTCAACGTCTTTGGCTACCTCTACCTCGGGGCGCTGAGCGACAAATATGCGGTGGGCAATGTGGGCCAGCTGGACCTGGTTGCGGCGCTGCGTTGGGTGCGCGACAACATCGCCGCCTTTGGCGGCGACCCGGGGAACGTCACCCTCTATGGCGAATCGGGCGGCGGGGGCAAGATCAGCGCCCTCATGGGCATGCCCGCGGCCGCGGGCCTCTTCCATCGGGCCATCGTCGAGAGCGGCTCGCTCACCCACGTCGGCCTGCCTGACCAGGGCGCCGCGTCGGCCAGGGGGCTGCTGGACAAGCTGGGCTTGGCCGATAGCCAGGTCGACGAGCTGCAACAGATCCCGGCCGACAGGCTTTTTGAGGCCTCCAGGGCCAACCCGGGGGCGCCCGGCTCCGTCGCATCCCTGATGCGTTTCAGCCCGGTCGTCGACGGCCACACCATACCCCAGCAGCCCTGGGAGCCCCAGGCCTCCGCCCTATCGGCCGGCATCCCCATGATCATCGGCTGCTGCAAGGATGAGTCGTCCCTCTTTGCCCTGGGCCAGCCGGAGCTCTACGCCCTGGACTGGGATGGCTTGCGCGGCCAGATCGCGCAGACCGGGATGGGTGAGGGCGATGTGCGCGCCCTGCTGGCGCTCTACCGCCGCGACCACCCGCAAGAGAGCCCCAGCGACCTCTACTTCCGCATCCGCACCGATCGCACCATGCGCCAGAACGCCGTGCGGCAGGCCGAGCTGCAGATGGCCCAGGGCCGGGCCACCGTGTATATGTACTATTTCTGCTGGAACACGCCCTGCGGCGATGGCAAGGTCAGGGCCTTTCACACCGCCGAGCTGCCCTTGGCCATGCGCCTGGTGCGCTATCCCCAGTCGGAACAGCTCTCGCGGCAGATCAGCGGCGCCTGGGCGGCCTTTGCCCGCGGCGGCGACCCGAACCATGCCCAGCTCCCGGCCTGGCCCGCCTACACCCTATCCCAGCGCGCCACCATGTTTTTCGATGCCGCCCGAAGCCAGGTCGTCGACGATCCCGATAGCGAGGAGCGCCGCTTCCTCCTCCAGTGGCCCTTGAATAGAGTGCTGTGAAGAGAAAAGCCTCAACACGGAGGGGGAGGAGGGGGAGAAGCCTCAACACGGAGGACACGGAGGTCTGACAGAGAACACGGAGAAGAAAAA
>CAYQDH010000582.1:0-3419 GCA_964416075.1 uncultured Anaerolineales bacterium
TGCACCACAAACGTCCCCGCCCGTCATGTTTTTTTCTCATTCACTGTATATCGGGTTTCCCTCGGCGTCCAGCGTTACCCCGGGCATGGGGTTGCCGTTCGGTAGGCGAAAGCGCGGGCGGAACTGCTCCATGTACTCCTGGCAGGTCTCGGCCCAAAAATACCACAGCCGCGTCCCCAGAAATTCGACGGTGTACCCCTCGCGATCGGCTCGCGGCGTGACGACCCGGGTCTTGCCGGCCATGAACTCCTGCAGCCAGTCTGTCATGCGTTGGAGGGTCTGCTCGAAGAGGGCCTTGCCTTTCTCGGCTGTGGAATTCTGCACGCCCCCGCGCAGCCAGCCCTCCACACCCCCTCGCCCGGCGTCCAGCTCGGCCTGCCACGATTCCTTGAGGGCGCGCTCTTGCTTGACCAGGTCGGGCTGCAGGTACAGCATCAGCGAGGTCTCCGAGTCGGTGGCATGCCCGGGGACATGCTGCCCGTCGAAAATCTCTTGCACGGCGCTCTCGGGGGTGAAATCCCACCAACTCCCCGTCGCCACCTGCATATCGAACTCTTTGGAGGCGCGGATGGCGGCGGCCAGGCATTGCGGGCGGTTGGAGCCGTGGCCGTTCAGGATGAGGATCTTTTTCACGCCGTGGTAGCCCAGGCTCTGGCAGGTGCCTACCATGATCTCTATAAAGGCGTGGGGCGGGATGGTGATGCTGCCGGGAAACTCCATCTGTCCGCGCACCACGCCGTGAAGGGAGTGGGTTACCAGCACGCGTGGCGCCAGTTGCTCCGCGGCGGCCAGGGCAAAGGCGCGCGAGCTGTGATAGTCTACGTTCAACGGGAGATGGGGGCCATGCCACTCGATGCTCCCTACCGGCAAGATCACGACTTGCGCCTCAGCTATGGCTGCCTGGGCCTCCTGGCTCGTCATATCGGGAAGATAACCACGCATTCTCGCTCCTTTCTCTATGTTCGCGACCTCACTCGGCGCCAGTTGCTCTCATGGGCCGAGATGTTATGTGCAGCCAGTGTAACCGATCGTTCTTCCTTTTCCAAGTGCAACTGTCCCTGCTGAGGCGTGTCCACTGGCACGTCTGTGAAGGACGGGTATACTGGTGCTCGATGTCCACTCGCTCCTTGGCTGCATAGGGTTGTTGCTGGTAGCTTTCTCGCAGAGGTACTCATTGAGGCGTGGCCCTGGTCCCGGGGCCTCCATCGACCGAACTGGAGGTGTCAAGGTGATCGTGGATTTGCACGTACACTTGCCTGGAGCGCTTTGGGAGTCAGAGGACATGGACCTCTTGGCTCCCGCCGTGGAAGAGATGCTGGCTGCCGGCGCGCGCGCCGGCATCGATAGGCAGGTCTTGCTGGGTCTCCGGTATGGCGAAGCGCGCACCCGAACGTTGCGCGCGCTCGTAGATCGCTATCCCGACCAACTAGCCGCGTTTGTGTTTGGCTCGTACCTGGACCCCGATAGCCCGGCGGTGGTGAAAAGGGCCGTGCAAGAAGGTGGCTTTGTGGGGATCAAGCTATACGAGGAGCAACCGCACTTTCCGCTCAGCGGGCTATTGGCGGGGCATGCGCTGTACGACGTGGCGGCGGAGCTGGGGGTGCCGGTGCTCATTCATGCCTGGCACACGGAGGAAGGGCTGTCGGAGATTCTGCCGAGCCTGCACACGGGCCACTTTAACATGCTCATATTGGAGGAGTTGGGCAAGCGCCATCCCCAGACGACGTTCATCATCGCCCATGCCGGGGGGATGTGGGTGAAAGCATTCCAATATGCCCAGCGCTATCCGAACATCTGCTTCGACGTGTGCGGTTTCGACCCGGCGCGGGGGATCGTGGAAAAGGCCGTGGAGTTATTGGGCGCCGAGCGGGTCTACTTTGGGTCCGATGCGCCCGGCCGCAACTATGCGGCGCAGCTGGCCAAGGTCAAGTACGCCGACATCACCAACGAAGACAAGGCGCTGATCCTGGGTGGTAATGCCGCCAGGCTTTTTGGTTGGAGGTGAGACGATGATCCTGGACATGAATGTTCTGTTGGGCAGGTGGCCCTTTGCCCGGTTGGGCTATGAGGGCGTCGACGACATCCTGCGCTTGATGGATCGGGCAGGGATCGACCGCGCGGTGGTGACCTCTCTGGATAGCGTGTTCTACTATGACGCCGAGGTAGGCAACCATGACGCGGGCCTGGTCTCCCGCCAGCATCCCGATCGCCTGGTGCCGTTCGCGATTATCAATCCCAACCTGGCCCGCTGGCGAGAACATCTCGCGCGCTGCGTGGGAGAGTATGGGGTCAAGGGGATCAAGCTGCACCCCGACTATCACAAGTTCGAACTGCTGCCAGGTCGTGGGCATCGCACCGAGGGCGAGGAACTCATGGCCGAGGCGCGCCGCCTGGGCCTGCCGGTCTACATCCAGACCAGCTTGTTCGATATGCGTCACCACCCGGGATACTGCTTTGTCTGGGAGGTACCTGTCGCGGACGTGGCGCGGGCCTTGGAGCGTTACCGGGACAACACCTTTATCATCGGCGGCGCGCGCTGGTTCAGCAGTGTGGTGCAAGAGTTGGCCAAGTTGACCGAGGGGTCCCGCGTGGCTCCCTATTACGTGGCCACCGACGGGTTGGGCGGGCCGTATGACGGAATCGGCGACCTGGTCAAGCAGATCGGCGCGTGGCGCTTTCTGTTCAGCTCGCGGACGCCCCTGCTCTATTCCGAGGCATCCAAGGAGATGATCGAGCAGTCCAGGCTCAGCGATGAGGAAAGGCTGGGTATCCTGGGCCTGAACGCGGCGAGGCTTCTAGGACTAGGGGCTTGACCCGCAGGATTCGGAGTGGGGAGGACAGGATCAATGGGAGGATCGGATGACCAGAAGTGAGCCTCGTGTCGAGGTAGCCCTGGCCAGCGCGTAGCTGGCCGGCCCAGATAATAAGCAAGTTCAGATAAGAGGGAGCGAAAAGAAATGGTTTCCTTGGCAATCGACGGTGGTGAACCGGTACGCCGAGAGCCCTTGCCTCATTCATACCCCGGAGCCAGCGTCCTGGGCGAGGAAGAATTGGCTCTTCTCAGAGAGGTAATCGAGGCGCAATCGCCTTTTCGCGAGTACGGCGTCAGCACGCCGCATATGGTGCGCGATTTCGAGCGCGAGGCGCGGGACTATCTGGGGGTGCCCTACGCCCTGGCTACCGCCACCGGGAGCGGCGCCTTTTATTGTGCCATGGCCGGCCTGGGCCTCGGGCCTGGCGACGAGGTGATCATCCCCTGCTTCTCCTGGTACACCTGCTTCATGGCTCCGGTGCTCCTGGGTGCGACCCCTGTGTTCGCCGATATCGATCGCTCGCTGGGCATGGACCCCGACGACCTGCAGCGCAAGATAACCCCGGCCACCCGGGCGGTGTTGGTGGTGCACTATCAGGGGGCCACG
>CAYQDH010000583.1:0-3418 GCA_964416075.1 uncultured Anaerolineales bacterium
CCACGCTGCGTGGGCCTGGCCAAGCCCGCCGTCGCGAGCTACGGAAGAGAGTCGTGCGCATCGTGTCGTCTTGGCCGATAGGGATCGGCTTGGCACCCGTTGCTTGTGGCCTCGGGGGACGCATAAAGGAGACAACCCGTGCCGCTGCCTATTGCACCTTTGGTCACGCTGAACCGCGACGAGCTCCGCGACAAGATCTATGGCTGCTGGTTGGGCAAGAACATCGGCGGCACCCTGGGCGGCCCCTACGAGACCCGCCGCGATATCCTGGATATCCAGGGCTATCTGACGCCCCCCGGCGAGCCGCTGGCCAATGACGACCTGGATTTGCAGCTGGTGTGGCTGAAGGCGGTGCAGGAGCGCGGGCCGTTGGGCATCACTGCCTCCGTGTTGGGGGAGTACTGGCTCAACTACATCTCGGCGCCCTGGAGTGAGTATGGAATCAGCAAGGCCAACCAGCGCGCCGGGCTGGCGCCGCCCCTCTCGGGGATGTACAACAACCCGTGGAGGGATTCCAACGGCGCATGGATTCGCTCCGAGATCTGGGCCTGCCTGGCCCCCGGCTGCCCCGATGTGGCCATCCGCCTGGCCTACGAGGACGCCGCGGTGGACCATGGTGGGGCCGAGGGGATGTATGCCGAGCTCTTTACCGCGGCCGTGGAGAGCGCGGCCTTTGTGGTCAGCGACCGCGACGAACTGCTGCGCATCGGCTTGGCCAAGATACCGGCCTCTTGCCGGGTGGCCAGGGCCATCCGCGTGGCCACGGAGGCCCATGCCCAGGGCCGCACCTGGCAAGAGGCCCGCGAGGCCGTGGTGGCCGACAGCGTGCCCGACCTGGGCTGGCTGATGGCCCCGGCCAACGTGGCCTTTTTCGTCATCGGCTGGCTCTACGGCGAGGGGGATTTTGGCCTCTCGGTGCGCATCGCCGCCAACTGCGGCGACGACACCGATTGCACCGCCGCAACGATGGGCGCCCTGCTGGGGATCATCGGGGGCCGCCAGGGCATTCCGTCCCAGTGGACGGAGCCCTTGGGCGACCGCATCATCACCGTGTCCATCGATTGCGGCTCCTACCTGGACTATCCTCGCACCCTAGCGGACCTGACCGAGAGGGTGATGGAACAGGTGCGCCCCACGCTGGTGGCCTTTCGTTGCCCCGTGCAGATCGGCGATGAACCCACGGACCTGGCCCGGGTGGCCGACCTGCATTTGGATAGCGATGCCGTGGCGCAAAGCATCTGGGCGCGGCCCTCGTATGCCGTGGTGCACGATCTGGTGCACACGCGCGTGACCGTGGATTTTGGCCGGGCCCCCGAGATCGTGGCCGGGGAGCCGTTCCGCGTGACGGTCACCCTGGAGAATCCCATGCCCGACCAGCGCCATGTGGACCTCATCTGGCACCTGCCGGAGGGATGGCGGGTGCTCCCCGGCCCCCGCGTGCACGCCATGGTCCTGGAATCGTACAGCGCAGTCGATTGCAAGGCCGTTTTCGAGATGGTGGCCGATCAGTTGGCCGAGCCCTCCTATCGCATCATCCTGGAAGTGGTCGCCCAGGGGCGTCCCACCGTGGGGCTGATCCCCATGATCTTTTTCAATGGGGCCTACACCACCCATCTGCAACCCGATTGGGGCTATGCCCCGCCGGGCGAGCTGCCGCCCTGGTTCTTCACTTGAGGGTCGCTCCTTGCAGCAGGCAGACTATGCCCAGGGCTTTATCAAAGTCGCTTGTGCTGTCACCCCTTCGCTTCACTCAGGGCAGGCTCTGAGTTGCGCTCGCTGCGAGCGCCTAACGAAGGGTCTCCGCCATAGTAAACGGGGATGTTTCGCTTCGCTCAACATGACATAAGCGTGACAATGAAAGCCCTGGACTGTGCCGAAGAGATTCTGACAGGATTCACAGGATGAACAGGATTGGGGAAGAGGAAAGACAAGTGCCTGTTCATAATCCCGTCCATCCTGTGAATCCTGCCAGAAGATCCGATCACCTTCCGGGGATGGAGAAAGGTCTGGTACAACCCGAGACCTTGGCGCCCTTTGCGACTTGGTAACCTCCTATAAATCCGAAAGCGAGCCTTTATGCGCGACCAACAGGAACAGCCCAACATCCTTTTTGTCTTTTCCGACCAACACCGCTGGTGCGACCTGGGGTGCTACGGCAACGACCAGGTACACTCTCCGAACCTGGACGCCTTTGCCCGGGAGGCGGTGCGCTTTAGCCACTGTGTGTCCAACTGCCCAGTGTGCGTGCCCGTGCGCGGATCGATGCTCACCGGCCTACATCCGCTCAGGCATGGGGCCATCACCAACGACCTGCCCATGTGGCACAGCGTCACGAGCATCGGCGATGTGCTGAGCAAAGCGGGCTACCACACCGGGTATGTGGGCAAATGGCACCTGGCGGGCGTGCCCCGCGACCAGTTCATCCCCCGCGGCGAGGGGCGCTATGGCTTTGCCGAGTGGAAGGTGTGCGAGTGCAACCACGACTATATGCATGCCTACTACTATGACGAGGAGAACCGGCGAGTGGAGATCGAGGGCTATGAGCCGATCGCCCAGACCGACCTGGCCATAGATTTCGTGCGGCGCAACGCCGTGCGCCGCAACGCGGGCAACCCCTGGGGCCTGGTCCTCTCCTGGAGCCCGCCCCACGATCCCTACCATTTGCTTCCCGCCAACTATCTGGAGCGGTATGAGGGGGCGAATATCCGCCTGCGGCCCAACGTGCCCGAGCGGATCATGAGTACGCTGACCCGTTACCTGACGCGCGAACAGATCGCAGAGAACTATCGCGGTTATTATGCGCACATCACCGCGCTGGACGAGCAGTTCGGGCGCTTGCTGCGCGCGCTGGAGGAGAGCGGCCAAGCGGAAAATACCATCGTAGTTTACACCAGCGACCACGGCGATATGTTGGGCAGCCAGGGGTTGACCAACAAGCAGTTGCCCTACGACGAGTCGATTCGGGTGCCCCTGCTGGTGCGCTGGCCAGGGCATACCTGGGTCGGGGTGAGCGATGAGCTGATCGGCCTGGTGGACCTGCCCGTCAGCCTGTTGGGCCTGGCCGGGCTGCGCTTCCCCGGACCGGTGGATGGCGCCGACCTGCACACCCTATTCACCGATGCGCGTGCGCCTGACCCAGAGACGCCCCTGACGGGGCTCACTACAAACGTCCCGCACGATTCGGAGGCGGCAGGACCGCGGGGCTCCAGGCCCGCTCTTGATCCCCCACACAGTGAGGAGACGCCCCTGACGGGGCTCACTACAAACGTCCGGCGCGGCCCGGATGCGCCCATCACGGGGCTCACTACGAACGGCGGGCGCGGCCCAGAGGCCATTTACATTTTCGACCTGATCCCCTGCCACCAGGCCATGGACCGCGGCGGGACGGAATGGCGCGGCGTGCGCACCCAGCGCTACA
>CAYQDH010000584.1:0-3412 GCA_964416075.1 uncultured Anaerolineales bacterium
GATATCATCATCACTATCAATGTCGTCAATCATCTCGAATCACTTGACACGGCGCTCTCCGAGATAGCGCGAGTGCTTCGTCCAGGAGGAACGCTGGTCTTCAACTATGCGAGTTTATACAGTATGTACCTGCCGGCCGGCCTCGTTGTCAATATGCGTCGGCGGGCCTTCGCCGGGGATGTTTACTCGGCGTGGCGCACTTCCCGCTCAGTGATCCGGAGCCTGAACAACAGTGGGTTCAGCGTCGACGCCATAGTAGGTCACTTGCACGTTCCTCGTGCCCTTGACAAGCCCATTGGGGAACAACTGCTGGCCCCTCTGGATAGGCTCTGCCGTTCTGGAGTGGGAAGGGCGTTGGCGCCGGTTCAATTTGTGCGGGCGCTCAAATGATCGGTGAACGCGTCACACAGGACACTGTTGCCCTGCACGTCGCGTGACGCGCTCCCGCTCCAAGCCAGGATACTATTGATAGCCGTAAGAGGTCCAAACAGCACATCGAACACCGCCGTTCGGACTTGGGCCAGTGCCGATCATGAGATTGAGTACCACACACGCGCACAGATCCGTAATCCCGGCATCCTAACTCGGCATACCAGGGACGAAAAATGAAACTCGCCATCCTCTCCCTCTACTTCCACCCCGACGCCGGCGCCAACGCCGTCATCATCACCCAGTTGGCCCAGCGGCTGGTGGCAAGAGGCCATCACGTCTCCGCCATCTGCGGCATGCCCCACTACAACGACAACCGCATCTGGCCCTCCTATCGCGGCCGCCTGTCCCGGCGCGAGCGCCTGGGCAAAATAGAAGTGCATCACACCTGGCTCTACCTCCCCGCCCACAAGGCAAGCATCTGCGGCCGCCTGCTCAGCTATATTTCCTTCAACATCCTCTCCGTCCTGGCGGGCCTGCTTGGCGCCCGGCCCGATGTCATCCTGGCGCCCTCGCCCCCCCTCACCATCGGCCTGGCCGCCTGGTTCATCGGCCTCCTGCGCCGCGCGCCCTACATCTACAACGTCCAGGATATCTATCCCGATATCGCCGTCCGCCTGGGCGCCCTCAAGAACCGCCATCTCATCCGCCTCTTCGGCTGGATGGAATCCTTCGTCTATCGCCGCGCCGCCGCCATCTCCGTCATCTCCGAGGGCTTTCGTCAGACCCTCATCCGCAAGGGCGTGCCACCGCGCAAGATCGCCGTCATCCCCAATTTCGTCGATATCGACTATATCACGCCGCGACCCAAGGAGAACCCCTTCGCCCGGCGCGAGGGCCTGCTCGATCGCTTCGTGGTCCTTTTTGCCGGCAACGCCGGCCTCTCCCAGGGCCTGGAACACGTCCTGCAGGCCGCCAAGGCCCTATCCGGCCATCCCGAGATCCTCTTTCTCATGGTCGGCAACGGCGTCGCCAAGCCCGCCCTGCAGGCCCAGGCCGCCGAGATGGGCCTCTCCAACGTGCGCTTTCTGCCCTTTCAGCCCTGGGAGCAGGTCCCCGACCTCTATGCCAGCGCCGACCTCTGCCTCATCCCCTTGCGCGTGGGGATCGCCCAGGAATCGGTGCCCAGCAAGGCCTTGACCATCATGGCCGCGGGCAAGCCCATCGTCGCCTCCGTGGATAGGGGCAGCGACATCTGCACCGAGTTGCACCTGGCCGGCTGCGCCCTTTGCACCCCGCCCGAGGACCCTGCCGCCCTGGCCTCCGCCATCCTGGAGCTTTACGCCGACCCCGCCCGGCGCCAGCGCCTGGGCGCCAGCGGCCGTCGTTACGTCGCCGCCCACTACACCCCCGAGATCGTCGCCCGCCAGTACGACGATCTCCTGCGTCGCGTGGCCCGCGCGCGCCGCGCCAAGGCAAAGCCGGTGGCAGAAGCCGCTAACCCAAGAACTGAGCTGACTGAAAACTGACATGCCATCGTCGCAAACGCATGGACGGCCGACCATGGACAGTGTAGACCAGCCCCTTGGGCGGTCTTGCACAGCAGAACAAGCCGTCCTCCTTGCCGCCATCCGCCTGGACCACGCCAGTGACCATTCCTTGCGGGCCATTCTCCAGGACGGCCCGCACTGGCCCTCCCTGCGCAAGTTGGCGGTTGACCAGGGCATCTTGCCCCTGCTCTACATCCGCCTGCAGGAGATCGCCGCCGACCTCGTCCCCCCCGCGGAGTTGGCCCAGCTCAGGACACTCTACCTGGCCAGTGTTGCCCGCAACCTGCGCCTGACCCAACAACTTCATCTGGTGCTCGACGTTCTGGCAACTAGCGACATTCCCGCAATTCCCCTGAAGGGGCCCGCCCTGGCCCAGCAGGCCTACGGCAACGTATCGCTGCGCCAGGCTTCCACCGAATTGGATACCCTGGTCCATCCCGATTGCCTTGCTCGCACCTTCAGGCTTCTTGCCGAGCAGGGCTTCGCGCCTCCCTTTGCCCTCACCCGTAAGCGAGAGCGCGAGATGCTGCGTTGGGCCATGCAGTACACCTGCTCCGGACAGACGATCGATCTGGACATCCATGTCTCCCTCTTCGATGGCTTGCTCTATCCTCCACTTACCGGCGAGGAGCTGTGGGAGCGCTTGAACGTCGTTCATCTCGACGGCCAAGAGGTGCGCCTGCTTTCACCGGAGAACACCCTGTTGCCCATGGCGCCAAACACCATTGGCAGGCGCTCAAGCTGCTCGCCGATGTCATCTATCTGCTCGTGACTTGCGCCGCCCTCGATTGGACCATCGTCTTGGAACGGGCCAAGCGGAGCGGCGTGCAGCCTGCCCTTTTGCTCGGCCTCTACCTCGCAGCGCAGGTGGGGGGCATCGCGCTCCCCGCCCCGTTGGCCAAGACGCTCCAGGCCCATTCGCCAACCCGGCGATATGCCGCCCAGATCATAGGCCAGGGCGCGGCAAGCCGCATCTGGGACCAGGCCCCCGTGGGTGCGCCCTTTTCACCGGGCTTCCCTTTCCAGGGCCATCTGCGCGCCGCCGCACGATGGTTCCTCGTGCCCAGGGTAGAGGACTGGACGGCCACGGACCTGCCCGACGCGCTCTACCCCCTCTACTACATCATCCGTCCCCTGCGCCTGCTGGCGAAATACGGTGGTCGAGTCTTCAGTAGACAGTGATCAGTTCTCAGTGATCAGTCGTTGTTCTCGGGCGTTGGCGCGGACGGCCGAGCTCGCCCGCTTTTGCAGGATCGCCCTCGGCTCCGCCAGCGAGCTGGAATACCACCTCCTACTGGCGCGCGACCTGTCCTACCTGGCCGGCCCAGCCTATACCGGCCTGAACGCCCAGGGTATCGAGATTAGGCGCGTGCTCACGGCGCTGGTGCAGAAGCTAGTCGCCTGCGCTCAGTAGAGAATTGTCAGTTATCAGTCGTCAGTGCGAGTTGCCCGCGGCCTCCATGCATCGCTCACTGAGAGCCGACGCCTCTCTA
>CAYQDH010000585.1:0-3404 GCA_964416075.1 uncultured Anaerolineales bacterium
GTACACTGATCTCCGCCACAGGGCCGACGGCAACTTCCGAGCTATCCTGGCCGTACCCAGGTATCCGCGGAGATGCTGATGGCTGGCCCTCGTGAGCCACGTGGAAGGTGGTCTCTCCGGTGCGTCGAAACTTGATCTGCTCGCTCATTGTCCTGTGCCTTCTGTCCGGCGGCCTTCTCGGCTGTGGCGGGCGGGCTCTGCTGTACGACGTGAGCATTCGCCCGGAGACGATCTCCCCCAACGCCGACGGCACGGAGGACATAGCCGAGATCAAGTACTCGCTCTCCCGGCAGTCGAGCATCACCATCTATCTGGTGGATCAGGCGGGCCAGCAGCACTATTTCAGACAGGAGAACCGGCGCTCCCAAGGCAACCGGACGGCCTATTTTGGCGGAGTGATCGACGGCCGGCTTTTGCCCGATGGCGCCTACACCTGCGTGCTCGAGGCCCAGGACGAGCGCGGCCGCATGCAGCGCGTGGAGCGGCCGCTCCAGATATCCGGCGGCGACAGGGTCTACCTGGAGGTCCAGAATCTCAATATCTACCCGGACGAATTCACGCCTAACCGCGATGGCATCACCGACCGGGTGACGATCGCCTACAGCCTGAACAAGGCCGCCGCGCGGGTGGATGTCTATCTGCTCGACGCCGAAGGAGCCAAGTATCCGGTGCCCGAAGACGCGATCCGCAAAATGGGCGCCCCGGGCACGCATGAACATGACTATGATGCGGGGATCGACTTGGGGGCCGCGCCGCCCAAAGACGGCACCTACACTGTCGTGGTGGACGCGGAAGATGCCGTGGGCAACAAGTCCCGCGCCGAAGGACAACTGACGATCGTTGGTGGTGGCCTGCCTCAGGTGGAGATCGTTAACAGGGCCGCCCAGTTCTCCGCGGAGGTGGTGCCCCTGGGCTCTACACTCACCTTTACCTGTACCGTCGTGAATACCGGCACGGTGCCTGTGCGCACCAAGGGGCCGGAGCCCGGTACCACCTATTCCACGTCCCAGAATTTCAACACGCTGGAGCAGTATGAGGAGCCGGGCATCTTTCGTGTAGGGCTCGACTACGAGGGCAACAGCGCGGGCCGCATCTATCCCTTCCGCTGGCAGTTGGGCAACGATGAAGAGCTGACCGTGGTCGATACCAACGCGGGCCCCCAAAAGTACCTCATGCCCGGCCAGACGGTGACGGTGGTGGGGCACCTGCAGATCGTCGATGCCCCTGTGGTGGTGAGCCCCTACTACTGGCTGGGCCTCATTCACGAACAGGTGTGGATCGTCCAGGACCGCGTAGAACCCACCGTCATCTCGATCGGCTTCTAGGGCTGGCGAGGCATGGACCTGGGGATCGCCATCGTCAGCTACAATACCCGCCAACTTACACTGGGCTGTCTGCGGTCTCTGGCCGATAGCCTGGCCGAGTCCGCTTCCTGGGGCCGGCAAGTGCGGGTGTGTATCGTCGACAATGCCTCTACGGATGGCAGCGCCGAGGCCATCTCCGAGCTCATTGCGGCGCGGTTCCCCGAAGCCGAGCTCATCGTCAGCGCCGAGAACCTGGGTTTCGCCCAGGGTAGCAACCTGGCCATGGAGCGGCTGCTGGCCGGGAGCGACGCGCCCCGCTATCTTTTGTTGCTCAACCCCGATACCCTGGTTCCGGCGGGCAGCTTGCCCCTGCTGGTCGCCTTCCTGGATCAGAACCCTCACGTGGGCATAGTGGGCCCGCGCCTCATCTATGGCGATGGGTCGTTCCAGCACGGGGCATTCCATTTCCCCACGCTGTGCATGATCTTGTTTGATTTCTGGGTGATCAACCATCGCTTCATCGATTCGCGGCTCAATGGGCGCTATCCGCGCGCTTGGTACGAGGCCGGGCGGCCTTTCTCCATCGACCATCCCTTGGGCGCCTCTTTGATGATTCGACGGCAGGCTATGGAGCAGGTGGGCCTGCTGGATCCCGGCTATTTCATGTACTGCGAAGAGATCGATTGGTGCATGCGCGTGAAAGAGGCCGGCTGGGGCATCTACTGTGTCCCCGAAGCCGTGATCACCCATTTTGGGGGACAAAGCACGCGGCAGTTCCGCGAAAATATGTTTGTGGCCCTCTGGCGCAGCCGCTATCGCCTGTTCGAGAGACACTACCCCCCCGCGTATCGCCTCCTGGCCAGGGCCCTGGTGCGGTTGGGCCTGGCCTGGGATGAGCGGCGGCTGAGGGGAGCCCGTCGCCGAGGCGAGATCACGGTGGAGCAGATGGCGGCCCGAGTCTCCGCTTACCGCCAAGTGTGGGAGCTGTAACATGGTAGACCTGAGCGTCGCCGTATTGGCGCGCGACAACGAAGACGAGATCGTGGACTGCTTGAGCAGCCTCGAGTGGGCCGACGAGCGAATCGTCATCCTGGACACGCGCAGCTCGGATGGCACGGCGGAGCTGGCTGAGCGAGCCGGTGCGCGCGTGGTGCAGCATCGCTTTGAGGATTTCTCCAAGCAACGCGAGTTCGGGCTATCTCTTCCGCACGGCGCCTGGCTGTTCTATGTGGATTCCGATGAGCGGGGTAGCCCAGCCTTGGGCGACGAGATTCGCCGGGCCATCAGCGACCCGGAACGCGTGGGCTGGTGGGTGCCGCGTCGCAATTTCATCTGGGGGTTCGAGATACGCCATGGCGGATGGCATCCCGACTACCAGTTGCGCCTGCTCAAGCTGGGGTGCGCTCACTACGACACCACGCGCCAGGTCCATGAGATTGTGCACCTCGATGGCGCGGAGGGCTGGCTGCGAGAGCCGTTGGTTCACCACAACTATCGCACGATGGGGCAATTTGTGGCCAAGCAGCGGCAGTATGTGGCCCTCGAGGCAGATATCCTCTACAAGCAAGGGGTGCGCCCCAAGCCATGGACCTATGTCGCGCAGCCCTTGCGCGAGTTCTGGCGACGCTATTTCGTCTTGCAGGGGTATCGGGATGGCCTGCCGGGGCTCATCCTGTGCATCCTGGTAGCCTATTACTATGGCTTCCAGGTGACCGTGCAGCTCGGGCGCCTCAGAAGAGCCTGAAGCGGCGTTTCTTGGGCATCACCTCCAGCCCCAAGGTCAGGTGCACGATGCGCTCGTACCCTCGCCCCAGCAGGGCCTCCAGCTCCTCTTTGGTCTCCTGGTAGCGCTCCACAGAGCCGCCATAGGGGTCTGCGATGTTGTAGGGCTTGCCCGCCATCTCGCTGAGCAGCCAGACTTTACCCTCGGTGCGCACAAAGCGGGACAGGATATCCTCCTTGTGCGTGCGTGCCATCACCAGGATCAGGTCCGCATTGTCGATATCTTGCTGGGAGAGCGCATGAGAGCGGTGTTCGCTCAGATCGAGCCCCTGCTCCCTCATCACCAGCTGGGCATTGGCGGGAGAGGGCTCGTCGGAG
>CAYQDH010000586.1:0-3400 GCA_964416075.1 uncultured Anaerolineales bacterium
AGGTGCGCGAGCGGCGCTGCCTGCTGAGGGGCGACCCCTATTGCGAGTGGGAGTTCACCTGGCAAGAGCCCCAGCGACGGGGATGGCATCGTCTGTGGCCCTGGGCCGCGCCGGAGAAGGACCTACCGCGCTCGCCTCAAGCCCGGAACTTGCCCAGCCCATCTCGCAGCGTTCCGCCGGGGACAGCGCAGACCCCACCCGAGCAGGGGGCAGCGCGGACCTGGCCAGACCAAACCCCGGCTCCCGCCGGCCAAGGGGCCGGCGGGAGGATCGGCGGCGCCACAGTCGGCGGCGCCACAGTCGGCGGCGCCACAGTCGGCGGCGCCGCATCTGTGGCGTCGCTGCAGCCGGACGAAGGATTCCCGCCCCTCCCGCCCTTCATGCAGGTGCGCCCCTTCGGCGCGGATCAATCGGGCAGACCGATCCGGCAATCCAATGGCGCCTCCCTGCTCGGGGTGATTGCCCAGATGCAGGATTACGCGGGCGAGCGGGCAGCGCGTTCGATCCCTGCCCACGCCAGCGATGCCGAACGCCAGGCTGCCGCCGCCCGGGCGCGCAGGGAGGCGCTCGACCTCTTGGTGACGCGACTCAACGCTGCTATCCCCGATCCGGGCTACCGTGTAACGGGCGAGTATCTGCTGAACGGGGAGCACTATTACTCGCACGAGTTCAATCTCTATGCCAACGAGTTTGCCCGAGAGATCTGCGGAGATCCCCAGTTCTACTATCATCGTGGCCTGCGCAGCATACCCGGTTCCATGTTCCATGTAGCCCGCCCGTTGTCGCTGCCCCAGATCTACCGCCTATTGCCCAGCCTGGTAGCCAAGGTGACCGAAACCGACGTGCGCACCGCGCTGGCCGCCAACCAATCCGCCGTGCTGCAATGGCACCCGGGGCGCCAGTTCGAGGATATGCCCGTAGCAATCCACCGTCGCTATATACGCATGGCCTGCCAGGCCTACCAGGGGGCCTATGCCGCCATCCCGCAGCTCCATTCCGGGCTGCAACCGGCGCGGGTCCGGGAGCTGCATTGCCTGCTGAAGGGCGACCCCTACTGCGAGTGGGAGTTCACCTGGGTGGCGCCCAAGCCCCACTTTGGCCTGGAAGTGTGGGGCGGCGCGGCCTCCACCGCGCTCCTCCTGGTCGCCTACGTCCTGGGCCTCGTCCCCATGCCTTGGTTGGCGGGTCTCGCCATCCTGCTTCCCATCGCCCTGGCCCTGATGTCCTGGCGGCTCAAGCGTGTCGCTTACGACCGCGATGAGCAGCGCCGCCTGCTGCTGGACCAGCGCGAGGGCGCGGAACAGCACTATGACGAGCTGCAACAGGCCAGCGCCAACCTGCAGCTCTCCAATGTGACCCTGCAACACCGCCTCTCCGAGCTCACCGCGCTGCACGAGATCGGACTGGTCACCGGCGCCACGCTCGAGCTGGAGCAACTGCTCGATTCCAGCCTGCAGGCCGTGACGACCCATCTTGGCTTCGACCGGGCCCTCATCCTTTTGGTGGACGAGGAGCGGCGCCTCCTGGTGGGCGGGTGCTCCGTCGGGAGCACGCCCGAGGTAGCCAAGGTGGTGCGCGAGATGGCCATCTCCCTGGATAACGAGGATTCTTTCCTCGCCGAGGCGGTACACCTGGGGCAGCCCGTGGTGGTGGCCGATGCCACACAGACCAAAGATGAGGAAACACTGGGGTATGTGCGGGCTCTGCAAACGCGCAACTTTGTGGTGGTGCCCCTGCTGGTGCATGGCGCCTCACTGGGCGTGCTGGCCGTGGATAACGCCAACACCGGTCGCCCCCTGGCGGAGGATAGCCACGATCTGCTCATGACCGTCGGCAGCCAGATCGCTGGCGCCATCGATCGCGTGCGCCTGTACCAGACGCTGGAGCAGCGCGTGACCTTGCGCACCGGCGAGCTGGCAAAGGCGAACGAGCGCATGCAGGGCGAGATCGAGGAGCGCGTGCGCGCCGAGGAGACGCTCCGGCAGACTGCCGTCACCCTGCGCGAGTCGGAGCGCCGCCTGGCCTACATCATCGACTTTTGGCCCGACGCTGCCTTTGTGCTCGACGCCCAAGGCCGGGTGACCGCCTGGAACCACGCCATCGAGGAGATGACCGGGTCCTCTGCCCAGGAGATGCTGGGCCGGGGCGACTATGCCTATGCCATCCCCTTTTACGGAGAGCCTCGGCCCATCCTCATCGACCTGGTGAACTTGCCCGACGAGGAGATCGAGCGCCGTTATTCCCAGCTCAAGCGGGAGGGCGACGTGCTGACGGGGGAGGCTGTTGTGCCCGCCCTGCGGGGCAAGCGCGCCTACCTCTATGCCATGGCCTCCGCGCTACACGATTCCCAGGGCCGCCCGGCGGGGGCCATCGAGACCATCCGCGATGTGACCGCCCGCCGTGAGGCGGAGGAGGCCGTCAAACGGAGCGAGGCGCACTTTCGCTTGCTGGCCAATGTGGGCCAGGCGCTCTCTTCCACCCTGGATATGCCCAGCCTGTTCCGCTTGATCTACGAGCAGATCTCCAGCGTGATGTACGCCGAGAATATGATGATCGCCCTACACGACGAGGCAGCGCAGGAGGTCGAGTTCGCCTACAGCCACAACCCGGACGAGATCGCCGCCGGCACCCGTCGTCCTGCCGACCTTGGAGCCACCGGATACATCATTCGGAACAAGGAAACCGTTTTCCTGCATGGCGACGTCGCCGAGCAGGCGCGCCGCATGGGCGTCGAGATGCTGGGGTCCATCCCCGCCTCCTGGCTGGGCGTGCCCATGGTGATCGGCGAGCGCGTGCTGGGCGCGATCATCGTGCAGCACTACACCGACCCCCTGGCTTACGACGAGACCCACTGCGACCTGCTAGAGGCTGTGGCCAGCCAGGCGGCCATCGCTGTGGAGAACGCGCGCCTGTACCGGGAAGCGCAACGCGAAAAGCTGCATTTCCAGTCCGTGGTCCTCAACAGCCCCACCGCCATCGTGGTCATCGACCTGCAGGCGCACATCCTCTCCTGGAACCCGGCGGCGGAGAACCTCTTTGGCTACACCCAGGACGAAGCCATCGGTCGCTATATCGGCGACCTGGTGGCCCGCAGCGACACGATGCGAGCCCAGGCGGCTACTCACACCCAGAAAGCTGCGCGGGGAGAGATGATCCACGAGATTACCCAGCGCCTGCACCGCGATGGCAGCCCAATCGATGTGGAGCTTCTCTCTGTGCCCCTGGTGATCCAGGGAGTCCAGACCAGCTCGCTGGTGATCTATCACGATATCACCGAGCTGCAACGCGCCCGCCAGGAGGCTGAGGTGGCCAACCATGCCAAGAGCGCCTTCCTGGCCACCATGTCCCACGAGATCCGCACCCCCATGAACGCCATCATCGGCATGACCGGGCTGCTGCT
>CAYQDH010000587.1:0-3400 GCA_964416075.1 uncultured Anaerolineales bacterium
AAGTGGCGCATGATGCTAAAGGGATGGGTAAGAAATGCCTTGACATGAAAGTAGGGAAAATCCTTGACGCGAGAGGATTTTGCGGGCGCGTAGGTCTCTTCACCGCCCGGAAAACCCATCTTGTGCAGGCAGTAGATGAGCTCGCCGATTTGCCCCGCGGCCAGGTATTTCTCGGCTTGTTCCGCGGGGGGCGTAAAGTAGTGGTTCAGGTTGCACCCCAGGTAGACACCCTTTTCCGCGGCCTTGGCGACCATACTCCGGGCCTCTTTGATATCGTTGGAGATGGGCTTTTCCACCAGCACGTGCTTGCCCGCCTCCAGCGCCTCCATGGCCGGCTCAAAGTGCCAGCTGCCGTTCTCATTACCGCCGGTGCAGACATCGATGATGTCCAGGTCCGGCTCACTCTCCAGCATTTGCGTCAGGCTGTAGTAGGCCTTGACGCCATGCTTTTGCGCCGCACTATCCGCTCGCTCCTTGATCAGATCGCAAACCGCGACCAGGTTCGAGAGCGGGTCCTTCATGTGGCAATCCGCATGCAGCAGCCCGATGCCACGCAGACCAACGATACCCACTTTTAGGGCCATGTTCATTCCTCCTCGCACAGATCCACCGGGCCACCGGTGCGCCAACGATGGTGCCGCTATTGTACAAAGCAAACGTGCTTCGCACAAGGGAGAATGGAGGGGTTCGGGCAGAAGACGGGGGACGAGGCAGGATGGCTACTGGGAGGGGTCGGGCGCGCCAAACGCCTCGAGCAGCTGCATCAGGGACAAGCGACGGCGGGCCAGCTTACGGCGCTGCTGCGCCAGAAATCCAAAGCGGAAGGGGGAGTAAGCTTCGAGCTCCCAGAGGTAACGGCGGGTGTAATAGCGGCTGGCGCGACCGGCCGCGCCCACCACGAGCTGGACCGTAGCCCAGGTCATCATCTCCTTCAGGATTTGGGCGCCAGCACCCTGGCTCCAAGCCAGGGATTGAAGTACCTCATGGCCGAATTGCAGGGTGCGATCGGTGAGTCGATCGAGGGGCCAGCGCCCCGCCGTTTGCGAGAAAATGGTCAGCAGGCCATCCTTCCGATCTTGTTCCACATCCTGCAAGTCGTCGGCGAACTGAAGGAAGGCGCCCCAGCCAAACATCGATCGGGCCTGCGCAGGCGTGAGAGTCCCCGCCACCAGGTAACCATCGGCTAACACCGATGTGCCGCCCTTTTCCAAGCTGATGCCCAGGACATCCACTTCATAGGGCGAGGCCTTGGGGTGGAGCAAGCGCACGCTCTTTTCCTGCGCCCGGTGGATGCTGCGCAGGCTCTCGAACACAGGTTCGTGGCTCGCTCGCGAGTATTGAGGGTCAATACTCGCAAGCGAGTATTGACCTTCGATCATCTCCACCAGTCTATAGACGGGACTTTCGAGGTCCTGCTGTGGCTCCAATCGCTCACCCGCCAGACGGCGGGCGAAACGGCGGTTGAACTCTACCTTGTCGTCCTGGGCAAGAGAGGGATCATCCAGGTAGTTATCGGTGTAGGGATAGAGCAGGCTGTAGGCCAGGATAGCAGGCGTCAGCTGGACAGGTAGGCCCAGAAGCAGCTGCAGGCCATTCATGGTCCAGGCATTGCGGCCAGCCTGGAAGATATCACTACCAGGGAGAGCAGGGTCGAAGCGCCTCGCAGCGCGAATGAACTCATTGGCCACGGCAACAAAGCCGCTGCCCAAGAGGAACTCGATCTGATCCTCTCGCCAGCGCAGGCCCGAACGCGCGAGGGTGGCAAAGGCCGACAGGATGCGTTGTTGTGTGCCCAACCGTTCCGCAGCCGTCTGTGGCAGGTGCTCCAACTCTGTGCTAACGAGATCCCAAAAGTGTTCCAAATGATCTTCATGGGCCAACTGTTCTCGAATGGTATAGGTCGGCCCAAGGGATGGCGCGGTCGTCTTGCTCCCCCACCAGCACTGCATCCACTCTGCGGTCAGGCTGCTAACCGTCTCGGGGAAAGCCATGCCAACAGAAGCTGGCTGAGGTTGTCCATGATCGGCCATAGAGGCTCCTATCAATCTTTGCTCTTGCCTACTTTACGTGCGCAGGGCAACTCGGTAGCGCCTAATAACCCACGTCCGGGTCGATGATATTCTGGAGCAGCTCACCGCGCAGGTAACGGCCCAGGTTCTCCATAAAGATATCCGTGATCCGCTGGGCATTGAGGGGGCTGCTGCCACTGGTGTGTTGACTCAAGATCACATTCGGTGCGTCCCAGAGGGGCGAGTCAGCGGGCAGCGGCTCCGGATCGGTCACATCCAACCCAGCCCCGGCGATCCAGCCTTGGCGCAGCGCCTGCAAGAGCGCCTCCGCGTCGATCGATCGGCCGCGACCCACGTTATAGATATAGGCCGTGGGTTTCATCGCGCGGAGCTCGGGCTCGCCAACGAGCCTGCGAGTCTGTGATGTGAGAGGCAAGCACAGAGCGACGTGGTCCGCCAGCGGCAGCGCCTGCAAAAGCCTGTCGGGCGTATATTGAGCATCGATCCCCGCAAAGGGCTCCTTGCTGGCGCGTACGCCGAGGACACGCATCCCCAGGGCACTGGCTTTATGCGCCAGCGTCCCGCCGATATCACCGAGGCCCAGAACACAGAGGGTCTGGCCGTGGAGCTCGAATTTGCTGCGCACCACCTGGTCGCGGACGCGTTCTCGGCGCCCTTGCACCCGTATCAGGGTGTGCAGACCCGTCGCAAAGGCGAGCATCATCGCCAGGACGATCTCGGCCATGGGGATACCGTGGGCGCCCCTGGCATTGGTCAAGATCACCTCGCGCCGCTCACGCAGGCCATTAGCGAGCATCCCTTCGATACCGGCGATCCCGGCCTGCACCCAGCGCAGGCGCGTCGCGGCCCGGATCGCCTCAGCGGGCAAATACTTGGTAAAAACGACATCGGCCTCGGGCAGCGCCGCGATAAAGCTCTCGTGCGCAGGATGGAAGCGAAAATCCACGTCCGGATAGGCCTTCTGCAGACGCTCCACGTTCCCCAGCCCTACATCTTCGCCAATCACCACAACGAGACGTTCCATGCGTTCTCACTCCGCCTTAATATATGAGGCAGGCCAAGGTACTGGCTTGGCATCCTCGGTACAGATACTCCAATCGGCCAACTTGTGGTTCAAGTCCGCTAATACCTCGCGGCAGGATGGATCCTCAGCCCGGTTATAGAGCTCCCACGGATCACTTACCAGGTCATAAAGCTCGTCGCTGTCGCCCATGGGATCGTGCACGTACTTCCAGTTTTGTGTGCGGACCATCTTGCGCCGTCCCTCGGCCTCGCGCCACTGAAGCGAACGGATCAGGGCGCGACGGCCATAAGGTTGAGGCAGCGTTGCGAGGTCCTCCATGCCAAAGCGCGGCCCACCCGCGCCATAC
>CAYQDH010000588.1:0-304 GCA_964416075.1 uncultured Anaerolineales bacterium
ATCAAGGTAACGCCGCCGTATCCATTGGCGAGGTAAGCATACTCGCCATCGACGACCAGCCCACTGACTTCGAAGGTGCCCGTATAGAAGCTCGTCTCCGTCAGGGCGACCGGATTCGAGATATCGACGATGCGCAACCCGCCATCCATGTCCGCCACATAGGCCAGCGATCCGGCGATGGCCACCTTCGAGGCGGTGCCCGGCGTGTCCAGCGTCACGGGAGACCCAGGCGAGGCCGGGTTGGAGACATCGATCAACCGCAAACCAGCCGACCCGGCGGCCAGACAAGCATAGTTGCCAGAGA
>CAYQDH010000588.1:314-3387 GCA_964416075.1 uncultured Anaerolineales bacterium
CAGCAACGCCCGGGCTAGCCCCCGAGATAGCGCGGGAACCGGCGAGCGAAGGACTGGCTGGGTCGGCGATATTGACCACCCTGAGGCCCGTGTTCTGGCCTGTGACATAAGCGTAGGAGCCCTGAATGGCCACTGCAGACGGCTGACCGGTCAGGGTCAAGGACCCGGCCTGGGCGGGCGCGGCGGGAGTGGAGACATCTACCACACGGAGACCCGTTCCATCCGCTACGTACACATGGTTACCCGCCGTCGCCAGGCCCGCGACGGTGCCCGAAAGGGTACCCACCACGGCGGCCTGGGCCGGGTTTGCCGCATCGACCACGGCAAGCCCGCTGTCGCCATTGATATAGGCATAGCTGCCGGAGGCGGCCACGCGGGTGACACAGCCAACCGAGGCATAGAGGCCCCGGCTCGAGTCCTGCGAGTCCAGGTTCTGTGGCGTGGCCGGGTCGGCCAGGCTAGCAATGCGGTAGCCTCCGCACTCGTCGGCGATGTGTAGCTTGTCTCCCACAACCGCCAGAATCTCGGGATTCCCCGGGGTATCATAAACCCCCTTGCTGGTGGGCGTCGCGGGGACAGAGACATCCACGGTCTGCACGCCACTCGTGCCCAGGGATACATAGACATGGCTCCCCGCCACGGTCAGCCGCCAGGCATCGGCGGAGAGACTCAACGAGCCCGTCTGCGAGGGACTGGCCGGATTGGAGACGTTGATCACGCGCAGCGTAGATCCGTAAAGGAGCTGCACACCCACATAAGCATAGGAGCCGGACACCGCGACACCCGAGGTACCCTTGCCCAACCCTACCATGCTCAGATAGCCGAGTTGCGCGGGCTGGGTGGGGTCGGTAATATCGATAACGGCCAGGCCCGCCAGGTCTGCCGCATAGGCGCGCGAGCCGGAGATCGCTATATCCTCGTAAAAGTTCCCGCCCGCAGAGAGCGCTCCCACCGCGATGGGGTTGGCCGGATCTGTAAGGTCCAGCACTACCAGGCCATTATCTCCATCGGCCACATAGACATACGTCCCTTGCATGACCACCGTGACGGCTATTCCCGCCGTATCATAGTGACCAACCACGGTGGGCTGGGCGGGGTTCGATACATCCAGGACATACACGCCATAGTCTAGCGAGGCGACGCAGACCACAGAGCCCAGCACCGCGACGCCGCTCACACCTCCTGCGAAAGGCACCGAATGTCCCAGGAAGAGAGGTTGGGCCGGATCCGTGATATCCAGGGTCACCAGCCGGGCTCCCTGGCCCACATAGGCTGTGTTTCCCTCGATCGCCACAGCGGTCATTCCCCCGCCAAGCTGGCCAACCATCACCACAGGCCCTTCCGGCGGGGCGCCAGAGCCCTGGGCATCCGGGGAAGCCAAGGGGCGGCCCTCTGCCAGAGCGCCCGAGGAAAGCAGCAGCAGACTCAGCAATATCTCGAGAACGACGATCGCAATGCGCTGTCTCATGGCTGGACGCTCCTTTTCTTGTGTGCTACTATGTAGCTTGTTTTGCCTATCGCCTACTCGTCAAGTCGCAAGACCGAGCTCTCATACGGGGTCGGTATGTCTATGGTGGCCCTCTATTACTATCACCGCAATTGACCGTTATGTCACCTTTAGGGTACTCCCGTAGGGTCTACTCATGACATGGGCCGCAAGTTAGGAAAAACTTGCGCTACAGGACTGTCATTCGTGCCCAATTGGCGCCCCGCGCCATGGGGTACTACTCATGACATGGGCCGCGATTTTCCCGTCCTGCTGGACGGGCGGAAAATCGTGGTACAGAACTGTCATTGGGTCCCTAGTGGCGCGCAGCGCCATGGATGACTCGGCATGACAGTCGTGGCGAATCACGATTGTAGTACCACCTTCAGACAAGTTCTGTGCATTGCGCGACATTAGGCGATCGCGGGCGACAAGCGACTATAGTATATCAGAAAAGCTCTGTGCAATGCAAGCGAAAGAGGAGATCACAGAACAATAGGAAGGGTTTATTTACTCTATCTTTACTCTTTAATTGGTGGGTTTGGGCATCGCGGACCTTGACAATCTCAATGGGGCGATTTAAGATATGAAAATACGTTGTGTCCCGGGGGGCCAAGAGCGGTAGAGTGTTCTTGGGGGCTCGTGCCAGCCCACTGTGTTAGCCAGGAAGCCTCGCGAGCTTTCGAGGGGATCATACTCGGGCATCGTCCCAGAGCAAAGGAGAATCATGCGCGCTCGATCGACTTTTTATGCAGCGGCCCTGATGCTCATCGTCGCCTCCCTTGTGGGCCTGGGGGCACTGGCTCAGCCGGCCCCCGACTTGGCCAAGGCGCCATCTGGCGTCGTCCTCTCGGAAATCATACCAGGGCCAGAGTGGTGCAACTTTTACAGTAAAAGCTCGACTTATGAGGGCGCGCTTGCGCCCGAGGGCGCTGTGATCGACGCCTACGATGCGGACGGCGTGCACTGTGGCACCTCCACCGTGGGCAAAACGGCAGGCGCGTGGGGTGTCATGCCCGTCTACGCCGATGATCCCGAGACTGAGGAGGACGAGGGCGCCGAGAGCGGCGGCGATACGATAAACTTCAAGATCAATGGCTGCAAGGCGACCGTCGGATCAGGCAGCGCAACATGGACCAGCAAAGCGAGCCGTGAGATCGTGATATCGGCAGACTGCCGGCCGACAGCCACACCTACAGAGACGTCAACGCCCACCAACACTCCGACGGACACGTCCACACCGACGATCACGCCCACGCCATCGGACACACCCACGCCGACGGATACACCGATCGTGACGGATACCCCCACGCCGACGAACACCAACACCCCGACGATCACGCCGACCCGCACGAACACGCCCGAGGGGCGTTACATCTTTGGCTATGTGCGCAACGCCGCTAACGACGCGGGGCTGGTGGGCGTGGTGGTGAGGCTCTATCGCGAGGAGAACGGCACCTGGCAGCAACTCAGCGAAAAGACTACCGACTCGAACGGCCACTATGCCTTTGGCTTTTCGCCGGTGCCCAAGTTGCACCGCATCGTGGAGACCGATCCGACCGGGTATATGTCGGATCGCGTCGTGCT
>CAYQDH010000589.1:0-3368 GCA_964416075.1 uncultured Anaerolineales bacterium
GTTCGTCGATAGCCAGACCGACCATGTTAGCATCCAGATGGCAGTCACCGCCGGTGTTGATCTGGACAGCCGGCATGCCAGCCGCTGTGATTTTGTCAGCGTCAATTGTGACCGGGGCGGTGTCACCTTCGATCACGCCCACGCGCTCCAGCACACCCAGTGGCCGTTATATCTATGGCGAGGTGCGCGACGCCAGCAACAACGCTGGATTGGAGGGCGTGGTGGTCAGGCTCTATCGCGAGGATAGCGGCAACTGGCAGCAAATCAGCGAAAAGACCACTGACTCGAACGGCCACTATGCTTTTGGCTTTTCGCCGGTGCCCAGGTTGCACCGCATCGTTGAGACTGACCCGTATGGATACATGTCGGATCGCGTCGCGCTGCCCTCGGGCCTGGACGCCACCGTGGTGAACGCCAACACCGTAGAGTTCGAGCCGCCCAGCGAGGATTCGGTGGGGCCGATCGTGTTCTACGACCGGCGCGTGCCCACGGCCACGCCCAAGCCGACGAAAACGAACACGCCGACCGCGACGCGGACCAAGACGCCGACGGCGAAGCTGACTCTGACACCCACGAGTGCGGCCACTCCCACGCCGACCGTGCCCGGGGAGGTCTTTCGCATTTGGCTGCCCATAGTGCGGAACTAGGAGGAACTGCTAGAACACCCGGACCACGTCGTCCGGAACCAGCCGTTCCTGGCCGATCTTCTTCGGCGGCCCGTTCCTTCTCTTCCGCCAAACGTGCTATAATCTCCCTCGCGGCCCCTTGACGCGGGCACCCACCCGCCAGGGGCCGCCATTTCGTTTGGGGAGGCCCCATGTCTCGCCTCGGCATATCCCGTAGCGTGCTCCTCGCCCTATTACTGGGCGCCATCGGCGCCGCCCTGGGGCGCGCCCTGCGCATCCCCGGGGGCGCCTTTACCGGCGCCCTGTTCCTGACCGCCGTGGGGCGCCTTTTAGAGTGGCCCGTGGCCGAATCGCCCCGCTGGCTGCGCTCCGCCGCGCGCACCGTGCTGGGGATCACCGTCGGCGCCACCGTCACCGCGGACACCCTCCGCGAGGTGGGCCGCGCCCTGGGGCCGGTGGTGATCCTGGTCCTGGCCATGATCGGCCTGGGCATCCTGGTCGCCTGGGCCATCCACCGCCTCACCAGGATGGATTGGCCCACCGCTCTCTTTGGCTGCGCCCCCGGCGCGCTGGCCAACATGGTCGCCGCCGCCGATGACCTGGGCGGCGATGCCCGCGTGGTGGCCAGCATGCACCTGGTGCGGCTGATCAGCGTCACCGCCATCATGCCCGCGCTCGTGCTGGCCATGTTTCCAGGCGCTGCGGCCGGCGCGGCAGCAAGCCTGGCCGCACCCCCAGCCGCCATCGCCGCCGCAACGGCGGCGCCAAGCGCGCTCCTGTCGGGAGATACGTGGCGGCTGGCCGCGCTGCTGGTTGTGGCGCTGGTCGCCGGGGCGCTGTCCAACCGTTACAAGGTGCCCGCTGGCGAGATCCTGGCGGGGATGATCGTCGCCGCCGTGGCGGGGCCCCTCTGGCTGGGGGACATCGCTATCCCAGACACCTGGCGCTTTTTCGCCCAGTGGATCGTGGGCGCCGGCGTGGGCGCCACCATCACCCGCGCCGCCCTGCGCGACTTTCGCCCCTATGCCCTCGCCGGCGTGCTGATGACCGCTTTCCTCATCGCCTCCGGCCTGCTCCTCGGCTGGGTGCTCTCCCAGGTCACCTCGCTCGACCTGATGACCTGCATCATGGGCAGCGCCCCCGGCAGCGCCGACAACATGATCATCCTGGCCACCGACCTGGGCGTCGATTCGCAGCTCGTCACCGCCATGCACGTCTCCCGCCTGATCATCGTCATGCTCACCTTCCCCGTCCTGACCCGCTACATCGTCCGCGCCGGAGAAAGAGCGGGGGAGGGGGAGTCAACACGGAGGGCACAGAGATCTCACGGAGAACACGGAGAAGAAGAAAAGGAATTAGAGAGGAAAAAGAGCAACAAAATGCCCTTCGAAGCAGACGCTGGGCACTGAGAGCTCATGGAGAAAACTGAGAAGAGGAGCGGGGGAGGGGGAATCAACACGGAGGGCAGAGATCTCACGGAGAATACGGAGAGGAAAGAGGATGGAGGATTTTTCCTCCTCCCTGATTCCCCATTTTTCTCCTCTTCTCCGTGCCCTCCGTCCCCCTCCTCCCCCTCCGTGTTGACTCTTCTCCCCTTCCCCTACAAAAGGAGTAACAAACATGCCCGATACATTGATGGCCCTGCGCGTCAGCCCGCCCTATTGGCTCGATGAGCCCGGCTGGGCCCGGCTGATGACCCTGGTGGAGCGTTACCCGGGGGCGCTGGACGAGCTGGCCTTTTTCACCGCCTTCACCCACCCGCCCCTGCCGCTGCCCGAGATGGAGCGCCGCGCCGCGCGCCTGGCCGAGGTCCTGCCCCGCGTGCGCGCCAGGGGCCTGGGCGCGGGGATCAACGTCCTGGCCACCATGGGCCATCACAACGAGAACCTGCCCCACTCCCTGGCCGAGCCCTGGCCGCGCGTTACCGACCCCCAGGGCCGCGTCAGCCTGGGCAGCTACTGCCCGGCCAGCCCCGAGCTCCTGGATTATGTCACCCAGGTCTACACCCTCATGGCCCAGGCCGGCCCCGATTTCGTCTGGGTCGATGATGACCTGCGCCTCTTGGGCCACACGCCGGTGCGCGCCACCTGCTTTTGCGAGCGCTGCGTGGCCCGCTTTAACGCGGAGGTGGGCGGCTCGTTCACCCGCGAGACCCTCGCCGCCGCCCTGGGCGGCCCCGCAACCCCCGAGCGCGATGCCTGGCGCGACCGCTGGCTGGAGCACAACCGCCGGGTGATCCGCGACGTGCTGAGCGCCGTCGAGCGGGCCACGCACGCCGTCGATCCGCGCATCCAGCTCGGGTTCATGACCGGCGATCGCTTTTACGAGGGCTATGCCTTTGCCGAGTGGGCCGAGGCGCTCGGCGGCGCTGCCGACTGTGGCGCCGCCGACCCTGGCGCCGCCGACCAGTCCGTGCCCGCGCGCTGGCGCCCTGGCGGAGGCTTTTACGCGGACGACGCCTACATGGGCCTGGTGGACAAGGCCCACGACATAGGCCGCCAGGTGAGCCAGCTCCCGCCCCAGGTGCGGATCATCCAGTCCGAGATCGAGAACTTTCCCTATCACCGCCTGCGCAAGAGCGTGCAGGTGACCATGCTCGAGGCCGCGGCGCACATGGCCGCCGGCGCCACCGGGCCCGCCTGGAACATCCTCGGCGTCAGCCCCGACCCGCTGGAGGAGTTCGGGCCCTTCCTGGAGCGCGCCGCCGCCCTGCGCCCCTTTTACAGCCAGCTGCGCGCGGCC
>CAYQDH010000590.1:0-3366 GCA_964416075.1 uncultured Anaerolineales bacterium
ATGCCAAAGCCATGATAGAGGGCGGCGTCGGGTGTGGTCACCTCATGGGGGGCGGCCTGCTCGGCCACAGTGGGGAGTCCGGCGAGGCCCAGAAACAGCGGACCCATGGCTTGGGCCATGTGGTCCTGCGCCCAGGCCAGGTCTACCTGGCCCTGGTTCCCCAGCCCCAGGGCCAACTCTACGGAAAAGTCGCTCTCACCATACCGCGCGCGTAAGTCGGAGAGGGGGCCCACGTCGGCGGTGTCCAGGACGATCATCAGATGGTTGGCCACCGTGGCCGGCACAGGAGCCGCCCTGTTGGAGGAGGCATAGGCCGTGGTGGTGTTCTCAAAGAGCGAGATGAGCGTAGCGAGGTAGGGATCGCCCAGCACTTGTTCCTGGAACTCGGTATAGAGGGGGTCATCGTCTGCCAACACCGTTGGCGAGGCGTCTTGCGTGCGCAGGAGCACATATTCGTAGGGTGTTACGATCTGTACAGTTTTCCCGGGTGAGCAACTCACGAAGCAGAAGCAAAATAGACAGGAGAACAGAATCCAAAGCACGGAGAGAGAGGGTCGCGGTTCGTAGCGAGCCGAGGAGCCCCGCGGGCCGGGATGGGGGGCGCGGGGGAGCGACACGCCCGCCCTGCGGCGCCCAGCCGGGTTCATGCGTCTTCCTTGTTCAGGTCTGCCAGGTCATCACTGTCCGAATCGGCGATCCCATTCAACACAGCCCTCGACCTACCGCCCTGTTCCGGGGGACCCACAACGCCGACCTTTTGCAGCTGGTCCATCAGGCGCGCTGCGCGGGGGTAGCCGATGCGCATGTGGCGTTGAAGGAAGGATGCCGAGGCCTGGTTGTGTTGCTGTACCAGGTCGATGGCCTGTTGTAGCAGTGCATCGTCCGAATCGTCGTCGTTGGAGAGGTCATCCCAGGGAGCGGGCGCCTCCGGCTCGACGGGGCTCTGTGCGGTTATGCTGCGCCAAAAGGCGACCAGGGCATCGAGCTCGCGGTCAGAGACAAAGCAGCCCTGGATGCGTTGCAGCTTGGGTGAATCGGGCGACATAAAAAGCATGTCGCCGCGTCCCAGTAGCTTTTCGGCCCCGGGCGTATCCAGGATGACGCGCGAGTCGATGAGAGATGTTACGGCAAAGCTGATGCGCGCGGGAAAGTTGGCCTTGATGAGCCCCGTGACCACATCCACCGAGGGACGTTGTGTAGCAATGATCAGGTGAATGCCCGTAGCCCGGGCCATTTGGGCGAGGCGGCAGATGGTGCGTTCGACGTCATCTGGCGCTGAGAGCATCATATCGGCCAGTTCATCGATAATGATGACGATGCGCGGCAAGAGCGGCAAGCCCTTGCTCTTGGCTAGCTTGTTGTAGGCGCTGAGGTTCCGGGACTGGGTCCGGGCGAACTCCTCGTAGCGTTGCTCCATCTCGCGTGTGGCCCAGCGCAAGGCAGCGATGACCTTTTCGATATCCATGACCACTGGTGCGATGAGGTGCGGGATACCGTTGTATTTGGTCAACTCCACGCGCTTGGGGTCGACGAGCAAAAGCTTGACCTGGTCGGGCGAGTTGAAGAACAGGAACGAAGCGATGATGGCGTTGAGGCAGACGCTCTTGCCCGACCCGGTGGCTCCGGCAAGGAGCAGGTGTGGCATGGCGGCGAGGTCGGCCACTACGGGCTCGCCGGACACATCGCGTCCCAATGCGAAGCGCAAGGGGGGGCGGGTCTTGCGGAAAGCGTTCGAATCCAGGACGCCCCGCAGCCCAACCAATGTCTTGGTATCGTTTGGCACCTCAATGCCCACCACAGCACGCCCGGGAACTGGGGCCTCGATACGAATGGGCGAGGCCGCCAGGGCCAGCGCCAGATCGTTGGACAAGGATAGGATCTTGCTGACACGAATCTTGAAGCGGCGCATGACCCCGTCTCGATCTTGGCGCTCGATGTACCCCGGCTCGACGTCAAACTGGGTGACCACCGGTCCGCGGTGCCAATCGAGCACTTCGACGGGGATACCAAAGGCTTCCAGCGTCTCCTCGATAGTCTGGGCGCGCGCACGGGCATCAGCATCGTCGGTCTTCTCCGCCTGATCGGCGACGAGCATATCCAGGCTAGGCATGCCGGCCGCAGGCGCCAAGGGCTTGGTCCGAGGCTCAGGGGTGCGAGATACGGCCCGTACCGTGTTTTTCGACGCGGCTCTGGCCGGGGCATCGAGAGCAGTCTGCGGTGCGGGCCGTAACGGGGCCCGAGCGGCGGCCATGGTCTCGGCCGTGGACGGCCGCAGAAAAGCGGGCTCGGGCTCCTGGATGCGCTGTTCCGGCGGGGGATTCACGGGGCGGATAACGAGTTGGCCGTGAACGAACTTGGCGATCCTGCTCCAGATCATCTCGAATACGCGGCTGGTTCGTTCATACAGGGTGCGCCGAGAAGGCCCCAGGGCCAGCGCGACGCCTAGACCCAAGATCACCAGCATGATGCCCATGCTGAGCCACTCGCCAACCACAGGGACAAAGGCCTGCCACCACAACCAGCCTACCATCCCGCCCCCCTTACCCGCCAGGGCAAGATCCAGGGGGGCGCCGCGCCACAAGCGATGGATGATTCCGAGGCCCGACAGGAAGGCTACTTCTAGGCCCACAATCGCTTGCCAGCGGGGCGACTGGTATATCGGTAGGACCTCCCATAGCAGGATGATGATGCCACTGGCCAGGAGAAGCAGGGCCACAGGATAGGCGCCCACGCCGAACATCTGTCGCAACATCAGCGACCACGCGCCGCTGAGCTGGCCATCCGTAGGGGATAGCAGGGAGAGTATGGTGAGCAGGCCCAACACGGTAAGCAGGGCGCCCCACACGTGACGTTGTAGCAACCAAGACAGCAAGGCGCTAGCGGGTCTGGGGGCCGCCTGGCCGGCTTGTGTTTTGGGATGACTATTGGGTTTCATCGTCTATACGTGCCTGCATGGCGCTACTCTTCCTGAGGCGTGAGATCCCCACACGGTGCATCCGCAGGCAGCTCATCACCATCCAGCTTGAGACTGAGTCCCAGCTTGTGGCTGGCGCTATCTACGCGGAGCACCCTAACCTGCACTGGGTCGCCCGGCTGGACGACTTGCGAAGCGTAGGCGACGGAGGAAGGCGACAGCTCAGAGATGTGAATCAGCCCTTCCAGGCCATCCTCAATGCGAGCAAAGGCTCCAAAATCGACCACATTGGTGATGACCGCGGACACGATCGTGCCCGGTGCATATTTGCGCTCGACAATAGACCAAGGATCCGGGTGCAAGCGTTTGATGCTGAGGGCCACGCGGCGATTTTCCTGGTCAATGCTGATCACATACACGCGCACGGATTGGCCCAGGCTCAACAGCTCGCG
>CAYQDH010000591.1:0-3359 GCA_964416075.1 uncultured Anaerolineales bacterium
CGGACAAGTACGGCTGTACGTTCTGCAATTATTGCGGTCCGGCCCCCAAGGATCCCGCCCAGGTGCGCTCCGAGTGCGAGGAAAACCTGCGCGCCGTGATCGATGTGCTGCATCGTGACCAGGCTCTGGTCGATTACCTGGCCGATACGCTGGTGGCCTTGGGTGATAGCGTGCCCGAGGAGATTCCCTCCTTCAAGCTTTGCGCACGCGCAGTGCGAGGATCCTGTAGCCCCTACAAGGATGAGCGTCTCTACGATTACGAGCATTATCCTCAGGATCTCTATGTCAAGCCGGGAACCTCAACGGCCAACCGCCGCGCCCTGGCCAAGTGGGGCGCCTGGGTGAACGCCTTCGGGGCACAGGAATACGGCAGGCCCCTCTTCCTGGCTGCCTCGGCCGACCTGGCCGCCTCCACCAACATCAGTGGCTTTGCCGAAAAGTACGGCGATTTCCCCGGCTACGGTTGGTACGAGCGCTACGGCTCGGCGGAGGGTGTGCTGTTGCCGCAAGAGATCACCGAGTTCACCAACGCTGGGATCATGGTTGGCCTGGCTACGGTGAACCTGTCGCCCGACCCGAAGCACGAGTTCGACGGCTTTTGGGGCGCCTGCTCTACCTATGGCTCCTTCTCCTATCTAAAGTATGGCCCCATGCGCCTTTTTAGCCAGTTAGCCCAGGATTGCCAGCTCAAGGTGGGCAAGGTGCTGTGGATCGCCGGGCACTCGGGACCCGAGACGGCCGAGGATAGCCGCACGCACTTTGGCATCTTTTCGCCGGGCGTCACGCAGTTCTTCCCCAAAGGCCAGGTGATCAACCTGCATCCCTGGGAATACAACGAGGTGCCTGTGTTGCTGGGTGCAGCGCTCAAGCAGGACGCGCCCATCGTGGCCCTGCATCTGACCCGGCCCAACATCCAGGTGCCCGACCGCGCGGCGCTTGGTATGCCCTCTCACTTTGAGGCGGCGCGCGGCGCCTATGTGGCGCGCGACTATCGCCCCGGGCAGCCTCGCGGCGGGACTGTACTGGTGCAGGGCACCAGCGCCATGGCCAGCATCGTCAAAGTGCTGCCCGAGCTGGACGCGCGTGGTCTGAACGTCAAAGTCATCTGCACCACCAGTCCCCAGCTCTTTGCTCTGCAGCCGGCGGCCTATCGTGACAGCGTGTTGGGGCCGGGCGACCGGCTCGATTCGACAGTGATCACCACCCAGGCGCGGTGGCTGATGCAGGACTGGATCTGCAATCCGCTGGCTGAGGCATATGCCCTCTCCGCAGATTGGGATGACCGGTGGCGCACCGGGGGCACGTTGGAAGAAGTGCTCGACGAAGCGCATCTCTCGCCACAGTGGGTGTTGGCGGGGATCGAGCGCTTTGTGCGCGAGCGACCCGAGCGCCTGGCCCGGCTGCAGGCCGACTTGGATGCTGCCAGAGGCTGACTGTGGGTGTGAACTAGATCACGGGGCCACTTGCGTGCCCCGGCAAATCCGTCTAGTTGGAGAAGAGCGACATATGGCAACGGGAACAGCAATCGTATCGGTTGAGGCCCGGCAGGTATTCTCGGACCGGGGGCATCCGGGCGTGGAGGCTACGGTGACCACGGCGAGCGGCGCGCAGGGCGTGGCCATCTGCACGGCGGGCGTCTCGGTGGGCACGCACGAGGTCGAGTTCGCCTATGACGGCGGTAGCAGGTGGCGCGGTAAGGGCGTGCAGCGCGCGGTGAACAGCGTCAACGAGGTCATCGCCCCAGCGCTCAGGGACATGGATGCCAGCGATCAACTGGCGGTGGACCAGGCCATGCTCAACATCGGCGGGCCTGGCGCCAAAGCGCGGCTGGGGGGCAACGCCACCGCAGCGGTATCTGCGGCGGTGCTCAAAGCCGGGGCGGCGGCGTTGGGCATTCCCCTGTACCGGCACATCGGCGGGGCCAACGCCTTTACCCTGCCCGTGCCAGGGACCATCTGCCTGGTGGGTAGCGATCGTTACGGCGGCGGGGCGCGCTCCGGCGGCAAGCCCAGCTACTCCTTTATGGCCTATGGCTTTGATACCTTTGCCGATGCTTCCTACGCTTGCTGGGAGATGGGCCAGGAGTGGGAACAGGCCCTCAACAAAAAGATGGGCGTCCCCAGGAACTCGGTGACGCATATGCCCGCCGTTTCGCCCGGGACGGTGAAGGAGGATCGTGAGCTCTGGGACCTCATGGTGGAGACGATCGCCAAGGCGGGATACGAGGGCAAGATCGGTTTCCAGGTGGATGTGGCAGCGGAGACCTACTGGGAAGAGAGCATCGGCCGCTATGTGGGCATCTTTTCCGCCGAGCCCAAGACCAAGGATGACCTCTTTCGCATCTATACCTGGATGGTCAAGGAGTACCCCTTTGTCATCCTGGAGGATCCGCTGGATGAGGATGACTATGAGGGTACGGCGCTCCTGACCAAAGAGCTGGATATCCAGGTCGTGGGCGACGACCTCTTTACCACCAACCCCGAGCGCGTGGCCAAGGGGATCGCAGCGGGCGCGGCGAACACGGTGCTCTTGAAGGTGAACCAGATCGGCACCATCAGCGAGGCGCTTGATATGATCCAACTTGCCTATCGCAACGGCTATGGGGTGATGCCTTGCAGCAGCCGCGGCGAAGGTGCGGATATCGCCGATTATTGCGTGGGCATCAACGCCGGCACCGTGCGTGAGAGCGGCACCGGCCCCTCGGGCAACCGCTTGCTCAAGATCGAGGCGGAGCTGGGGGCCCGGGCCAGGTTCCTGGGGCCTCGAGGCCTCAAGGGGCGGCGGTTCGCTCTATAGGGATAGAACACCGCAGGCCGATCGCTGCACTGTATAGAGGTGTTTTCTGTGCTTTTGTCGATTTTTTAGAGGTGCTCTGATAGAGGCTCATACACACATATATATATACGATGTGATATGGGATTGTGGTAGGGTGTGTCCTGCCACTGCTGCAGGAATGGCAAATGCCCCCATGGGTGCACTGATGACCCATGGGGGCATTCGTATCTAGTGTGTGCAGAGTGTCAAACGTATCAAAGGTATCAATCGTATCAAACGTTAGCAATCTCCCGGTCCGGGCGCCAACGTTTGACACGTTTGATACCTTTGATACGTTTGACACTCGATGTTAGGGCTTGGCGCACCAGCCCACGGGGGCCTGCCTTTGCAGCCAAGTGTTAATGGTGTTAATCGTGTTAATGGTGCTAATCGTTAGCCCGCGGGACAGCGGCTTGCCGACGATTAACACGATTAACATGTTTACCACGATTAACACTCTGTTGCACATCCGTGCACGGCGAAAGCAGGACTTTGGCATTGTCGCCATCCTGTCATCCTGACCGTCCGGTGTACTCACCGGCGGG
>CAYQDH010000592.1:0-3339 GCA_964416075.1 uncultured Anaerolineales bacterium
TACGGCGCGCATGATCATCATGACGGTGAACATGTCCATGCTCGTCGACGACACAGACCAGACGCTGCAGACTCTGCAAGAGATCGTGTCCGGGTACCAGGGGTATACCGCAGACTCTCGCAAATGGTATGTGAATGAGCAACCCTACGCTACGATCACGGTGCGCATTCCGGCCGGGTCGCTCGATGCCGCCATGGCGCAGATTCGGGCGCTGGCCATTCGTGTGGAGAGTGAGAACATCTCCGGGCAGGATGTTACCGAGGAGTACAGCGATCTGCAGGCTCGGCTGCGCAACCTGGAAGCCACAGAAAAGGAACTGCTGGCCCTGCTGACCGAGGTACGCGAAAACCAGGGCAAGGCAGAGGAAATCCTGGCCGTCCATCGCGAGCTCACCAATATTCGAGGTGAGATCGAGAGCCTGAAAGGGCGTCAGCAGTATCTGGAGCGCATGACGGCGCTGGCCACGATTCAGATCGAGATCCGCCCTAAAGCAGCCCCCGCATCGCTGAGCGAGCCGGCCGCGTGGAACCCTGTGGTAATCGCGAGCCGGGCACTTAGAACATTGGTGGATGTGGCCAAAGCGCTAGCCACTCTGGTGATCTATGTTCTCTTCCTATCGCCACTGATCATCGTGCCTGCCATCGTGCTCTGGCTCATCGTGCGAGCGTTGCAGCGTCGTAGAGCGCGCAAGAGCGCGGAAGCTACCGCCCAGGGCGATACGCCTGAGGGCAGCGCGCCCAAGCCATAATGCGGATATGCTACTTTGGCACGTACGACGCTGACTATGTGCGCAACCGAGTTATTGTCACGGGGCTGCGCGCTGCGGGTGTGCAAGTGGTCGAGTGTCATGTACCCTTGTGGCAAGAGACCGCCGATAAAGTTAGCCAGGCCGCCAAAGGGTTTATGAACCCTCGGTTGGCCTGGCGTGTTTTGCGGGCTTTTGGCAGGTTGTGGCGCGTCTACCGGGGGATTGGGGCCTACGATGCCATGATTGTGGGCTATGCCGGGCATATCGATGTCTTTCCGGCGCGGCTCCTGACCTGGCTGGCCCACAAGCCCTTGGTGCTCGATGTGTACTTGTCCATCCACGAGACGGTAACCCAGGACCGGAACCTGGCGGCTGGTCACTCGCTCTTTGGCCGGATGCTGCATGTCATTGAGAAGGCCGGATGCCAGCTGGCGGATCGGCTGTTACTGGATACCGAGGCTGACATCCAGTACTTTGCCCACAAGTATGGTTTGCCCGAGAGAAAATTCACTTGCGTTCGCGTCGGAGCCGACGAGAGTACCTACTTTCCCCTTGGAGATCAGCAGGAGAGCCCCTTTACGGCCATCTATTTTGGCAAGTTCATTCCTCTACACGGCATAGAGCACGTGGTCGCTGCCGCCAAGGAACTGGAGATCGACCCCGAGATCAGTATCGAGTTCATTGGCGATGGACAGACGTACGAGGCCATGAGCGCCCTGGCCGATGCTCTGCATGTGAAGAACATCACCTGGGGACCTCGGTGGCTCGAACCGGAGGAACTGCGCACGCGCATCGCCCGGGCGGCCGTGTGCCTGGGCATTTTTGGCACTTCGAACAAGGCGCAACGCGTCATCCCCACCAAGGCCTATGTAGCACTGGCCATGGCGAAACCGCTGATTACGGCAGACTCGCCGGCGGCGCGTGAGGTTTTTACATCGGGAAAGGATGCTATCCTCTGCCCCGCCGGGGAAAGCGCGGGGATTGCGCAGGCCATCCTCGCCCTCAAGCGCGATGCAAAGCTGCGCCAATCCGTAGCTGAGGCCGGACACCAGCTTTATGTGGAGCAATTCACAACCCAAGCCATCGGCGTTCAAGTCAGGGGAAGCCTGGAAGACCTGCTCCAGGCATGACAGGCCTGTTTCCGCCGCGAACTAGGTAAATCGCCGCCAACTACTCGGTGATGTCAACTTGGATCGTGCCCAGATCCTGAATCTGGCCATCAAGCACCTCGGCCACGATATCGCGATTGCTGGGCTGATCGTGGGCCAGGACCAGGGTGAGGGGATGCTTGATGATCAGGGCATAGTGGCCGGGCTCAACATCCGTAAAGGCGAACTGGCCTTCCTCGTCTGTCCAAGCAAATGGGGCTCTCTCTTCATCGACGCCGGCCAGGCCAGCCAGGTCGCCCTGCGCGTTGCGCAGCATCTCGGCCAAGTAGAGCTTGGTATTGGCCATCGGATGTGGCTCCACACCCAAGGGAGCGCGGATCACAACACCGATGACATTTCCCTTGCCAGGCACGGGAGTGCTATCGAGCACCACCGTCGGGGCGGCAGTAACAGTCTCCGTTGGAACCGCAGAAGGTGCTTTGGTCTCCTGTGGCGTTGGCGTATCAACGACAGCCGTCTCAGTCGGCGCTCCTTCAGAACATGCTACGATGAGGAACGACAAGAGAATAGAGGCCAGGAAAAGCCAGAACCGGGAGCTTTTGGCAACGTTGCTCGCTGCCCCATCATGATGCGAAACTCGCAAGCCAACCAACATGCCCATCTCCTAAGATCAAGGGATCGATGACAGTTACGCTTCAGGCAGCGGATTCTACCACAATAACACGGGGCAGGAAAAAAGGGGCTACCCTGATGGGCAGCCCCTTCTCGTTCTAGGTATGCCTGGCAAGATGCCCGGCGTGATGCCTAGTAGTTGAACCCGTTGTAGACGTAGAAGGTGTCGCCAGCGGCTACCAGGTTCTGCTCGTTGACGATCACAAGCAGCTTGTCAGAGGCACTGGCGCCACTCACGACGGCCGAACCAACGTACCCGGCCGCGATCGCGCCATTGTTGAGGACGATCTTGGACTCACCCGCGCCAAGTGCAAAGCTCGTATCGGCGCTGGTCCCGGAGTAGTCGATGGAAACCGTAGTCGCGGCACCGGCATTGTAAACCGTGATGCCGGTCCAGTAGTTGCTGTTACGGTCCATCACCAAGGGCAAGCTAGCCGTCTGCGTGCCATCATCGGGCCGGAAGGCGCTATAGGAAGCGGCCTTACCCGTGGTAAAGTTGTGCTGGTTGACGATGGCCACCAGGGGCTGGCTGGCGCTGTTGTTTGAAACTGTTGCCGAACCTACGAAAGCCGTCCCGGGGTTCTGAGCGTAGCAGTTGCTGCCCGTGATCGCCGAAGCGAAGGCGAACAGGCCATAGGTTTCAGCAGCTCCGGCCGGGATGGTCTTGGTCTCGGTGCAAGCACTGCCACCGAACGATGGCGTATACTGGACGGTGACATCGGTCGCCGACGCACCCGTGTTCTGGATCTGAATCGAGCTGGAGAAGCCCGCATTGTATCCGCCGCCGCTCGCCTTCCCTGTGGTGTGGAC
>CAYQDH010000593.1:0-3328 GCA_964416075.1 uncultured Anaerolineales bacterium
CGGCCCTGGCCCCCAGGATACGCAGAGCCTGCTCGATGATGATCGGTTCTGGCTTGCCCACGACGATGGGCTGCACATCGGTGGCTGCGACCAGCGCCGCCTGGATGCTCCCCGCGCCGGGGATGATGTCATGCTCCATGGGATACGTTTTGTCCGGATTGGTGCCGATGAAGGTGGCGCCATCGCGGATGGCCAGGCAGGCGGTCTTTAGTTTGTCGAAGGAAATCGTCTTATCCCAGCCCACCACGACATACTCGGCCTCGCGACCGGCGATGACAAAGCCCTTTTTGCGTATCTCGCCGAGGAGGCCCTCTTCGCCGATGACGTTTACCCTGGTGCCGGCGGGGGCCAGGGTAGAGAGGTAGGCTGCTGTGGCTACGGCCGAGGTGATAATCCGTTCTTCGGGCACCAGGATGCCCAAGTTGGCCAGACGCTGTGAGAACTGCGCCTGGCTGAGGGTCGAGTTATTGGTAACTAATAAGTAACTGATGCCCTGTTCACCCAGAAAGGCGATCAGCTCCGATGCGCCGGGAAGCGCGGTAGCGCCACGATACATGACGCCATCCATATCGATCAACATGTGACGAATCGCCGCCAAGGGAATTACCATAGCACGCTCCAACGCAAAGGATAGCTCAGCAGGTTAGGGGAGCCTAAGCCTTGGTCCAGGCCGTCTCCGCCAGGGTGCGGCAATGACTCAAGACGGCATCCTCATCCAGAGTCAGCAGCTCGCCATGGCGTACCAGCGCCTTGCCCCCCACGAAGACGGTGTCGACCCGACAGCCAGCATGACCCCATAGCAAGTGAAGCCGCAGGCTGTCTCGCGTAAGGGGCGTGGGTTGGGGGTAGCGCACCAACAGGATATCGGCCATGGCGCCGACGGACAGCTCGCCGAGCTTGGCCCGGAAAATGCGAGAGGCGATAGCGCCGTTGTGGTGCAGTAACATTTGCCCCACCTGGCCGGGTGTGATGGCACCCGGGGAGCCCGGTGTGTGCGGGCTCAATATATAGGCGGCCTGCATCTCGGCCCACAGGCTGCTATCGATGCCATCGGTGCCCAAGCCCACAATCAGGCCCCTGTCCCAGAGATCGCATAGGGGGGCCATGCCCAGATCACCTAGTGCGTTCGAGCGGGGCGTGTGCACGACGCAGGCGCTGTGCCTGTGTAGCAGGTCCATCTCCTCAGGCGCCAAGTAGAGGCAATTCATCCCCACGGTGCGAGGACCGAGGGCGCCGAATCTGCGCAGCCGCTCCACGGGACGCATGCCGTAACGGTTCATGCACTCGCGTGGCTGGTCTCGCCTGGCGGCCACATCGACGTGAAAACCGATATCTACAACCGCGGCCGTGCCGACGGCGGCCCGCATCGAATCGTTGGATAGCAGGGCGCAAGCATCCAGGCCCATCGAGCAAGCCAAGAGCTTGTCCTGCTGAATCAGCCGGGCAAAGCGCGCGTTCTCCTCCACGGCCTGTCGGGCATGGGACAGGCTAATTCGATCGCTCACCTGCGAGCAAAGCATGGCCCGCAGCCCCACTTGCAGGATCGGCTCGGCGACGGCATCGAGGGAGAGGTGGATGGTCTGCGCTGCTGTTTGCTCGTGGAAGATCGTGGTTACGCCGTTGCGCAGCGCCTCGATGCAGTGCGCCAACGTGGCATAGCGGAGGGTCTCGTAATCGAGGATCTCGTCCCAGTTCCGCGGCAGGCGGTCCTCTTGCTCGAGCGCTGCACCGCGCAAGATGATGCGGTGGGTATGGGTGTGCGCATCGATCAGCCCGGGCATGATCAGCATACCCGCTGCGTGGAACGTTTCCTCGCCCGGATAGCGGGCCAAGAGTTCTTCGCTGGGCCCCACGGCTGTGATGAGGTCATCCGTAATGCGCAGCCCGCCGTCTTCGATGAGCTGGTCGCCCTTGCCCAATGTGATCAAGGTACCATGAATGATGAGCACCCAGACCCCCGCCAACGCGATGTCGATGGTGGCCACGGCCGCCTCATGGCAACCCCTGCGACCCTATTGGCTCGGTCAGCAAGTACCACCGCGTCGATATTATAGCACACCTCGCTCCCGACAACCTCATGGCGGTGCCGCCCGCGGACGTTGGCCGGAGTAAGGGTAGCAAAAAACGTGCGTTGCCCAGGGCAATGCACGTTTTTCAACACAGACGGCCGTGCGCGCGCAGACTAGGTGCTTTCCAGGGCTCGTCGGAGTAGGGGCAGGTGCTCTAGCCCCCGCCCCGCCCCCAGGGCCGTACAGAGCATCGAGTTCTCAGCCACATGGCAGGGCACGCCGGTATGCTCGGTCAAGAATGCATCGAGGTTGCGCAGCATCGCCCCGCCGCCGGCCATCAACATGCCCCGATCGATGATGTCGGAGGCCAATTCCGGTGGGGTCTTTTCCAGGACTGCCTTGACCGTGTTGGCGATGATGCCCAAGGGCTCGGCCAGGGCGTCGGTGACCTCGGAAGAGGTGATGGAGATGGTGCGAGGCAGGCCTGCGACCTGGTCGCGACCACGGACTTCCATGGTTAGCTCCTCCTCAAGGGGGAGGGCGCTGCCGATGCTGATCTTGATCTGCTCGGCGGTCTGTTCGCCGATCATCAGGTTGTACTTGCGGCGCACATAGGCGGCGATTGCCTCATCCAGCTTGTCGCCGGCGACGCGCACCGAGCTGTAGACCACGATGCCGCACATAGAGATCACGGCGGCCTCGGTGGTGCCGCCTCCCAGATCCACAATCATATTGCCGGTGGGAGTGCCAATGGGCATATCCGCGCCCAACGCGGCGGCCAAGGGCTCGGGGATCAGGTAGGCCACCCTAGCGCCCGCCTGGATGGCTGCATCGCGCACGGCGCGGCTCTCCACACTGGTCACACCCACGGGCACACTGATCATCACCTCGGGCCGGCGTTCGAAGCGATTGCACAGCTTGCGTATAAAGTAACGGAGCATGGCCTCGGTAACGACATAGTCGGCGATCACACCATTACGCATGGGGCGCGAGACCTCGATGGTCTCCGGTGTGCGGCCCAACATGGCGTGCGCTTCACTACCAACGGCAAGGATTCTGTTATCCACAAGCGAGATAGCCACCACGGATGGCTCGTTCAACACGATCCCTCTACCACGCATGTAGACGATCACATTGACCGTGCCCAGATCGATCCCAATTTGTTTGCCGAACATCGATGCTCCTAGACGTGGTGCAGGTTGGGGCTATGATAGCATAAACGCCCGGGTAACACAATTTGGAGCTTAGTTCGAAAATACCTCGTCAAAACTGAGATTCGGTCATAAATGGTGTCCTGGGGAGGAGAGGAAGGCGGCGAG
>CAYQDH010000594.1:0-3326 GCA_964416075.1 uncultured Anaerolineales bacterium
GCGTCGCGCGCACCACCAGGCGCAGCCGCTCGGCCGGTTGGCGTGGCATGCGATGCACCCGGTGGCGGCGATAGTTGCCGCGCTCCTGGAGGATCGTCTCCCAGCCCCCGTCGCGCCACGCCTCCAGGTCATAGTCGCGCACGCACTGGCCTGAGACGCCGAGTTCCTCCCGATTGATGGGCATTTCCACATAGGCGCGCCTGAGCGTGTCAAAGGTGAGCTGCACACAGTTGAACTTCTGGGGTTGGGGCCAGCTCAGCGTCACGGCCTGAGGCAGGGGCTCACCGGGAGCTGAGATCCACATATTCACCGGATTCGTGCTGTAGCGTCGATGGTAGCCATTGATCACGCCATGTGCTTCTCCATAGGAAGGTGCAGGATCGAGCAGAATGAGGTGTGCCTCCTCGCTGAGGGTATAGCGATCGGACGTCGCAAGCAGTTCGCAGCGTCGCATGGTGTCGTAATAGCTCGTATCTCGGGCCCAAAATACATCTTCGGCGGGCTCCAGGGTCAACGCATAGCTGGTCTCGTCACTGGTGGCATCGACAGGGGTCATACGGACGGGATCCGCAAAAACAAAAGAAACCCAGCCCTCATAGCGGGATGGGATTTCGGCCTGGGCATGGGCTACATCTTGGAATACGGATACCAGATCCATGTTGCCCCATTCCATACGGTTCCCGGGAGCCAGGCTTATCGGAGGGCGCCGGTCGTCCGGGCGTTTCCAGGGCTGATCGGGATGGTAACAGGCCAGGCCCATCCTCAGCGTGTGCGCCGTCTGCGAACGATTGCACAGATAAGCCTTGACCTGGCGCAACTCGGGAGCCCAGTCCCAAAGCATCACGCCGCGCACCCGATCCAGAGGCAGCCAATCTTGCAGGCGAGTCACCCCATGGCGTGCTTCGCTGCTGGCAGAGACCGTGGCCAGCCGGGCCTTGTCCCGTGAGTCGTTGTTGGTCAGCCCCAGGATGGTGGCATCATGCCGGAGCAGTACCTGCTGTAGCTCGCCCATGTGCTGCTCATAAACCTGGCGTGGGGTGCAACGGTAGCGGCAACACAGGGCTGCGGCAGCCCCTACCGCCTGGCCCACCGTACCCAGTGTCCGCTGCAGACGCGTGGTACCGTGAGCCAGGTGACTGGCGCTCAACAGCCGGCTCCCGAGGAGCAGGTTGCCCACGTCGCGAGCATAGAGGCAACGATAGGGAATGCCGTAGAGCGGCGGAATGGAGCAGAAGACGATCTCCACCTGGGTGCCGCGAGCGCCGGCCGGATTGTGAATATCGATGGCATAGCCGCCATAGGCCACGGCATCAGGCCACGAGGCTGCTACCTCCACCTCAGTTTGGGTCAGCACATGGTCGCCCAAGAAGCGACGCGACTCGCGCCGCCCAGCCTTGGGGCTGACCCACACCAGTTCCCAATTGCGTGACTCCTCGCTATGGGCTACGTTCTTGATATGATCCCAGACACTGTAGAGTTGGCGCAAGAGCTCAGCATAGATGTCATGGTCATCGGCAATAGTATCTCGCTCACCACCCGTCTCGGTATGCCACAGGAAGCAGAAATCCGCCTCAGGATGCCACATAGAGTGAGAATAAAGACAATTACCGTCCGGACCGGGGCCAGCAAAGCCATAGCCCGGCTCATACGTCGGCGTGCCAGGGGGAGGGAAAAAGGGCACGGGCCGGTCGGTCTTGCGTACCAACGCGGTGACACTGCTGCCCAGAGTGACCCGATCGCCCTCCGACGGGGCGCTTCGCTCTCCGTGCAGGCCTCGCCCCTCTCTGCCGCAGCGATACTCAGCGCCAGCGCGCTCAGCAATGCGGCCGTCACCCGACGACTCGATGACACAGTGACGAACATCGATGCGCCGTGTCGTAAAAGTGGCCAGATCCTCCACAACTACGGCCGCGATACGATCTCCGTCCATGATAGGCTCTCGCGCATAGTTGCGCCGATAGATACGCACGCCTGCCTGTTGCAGGATTTGATAGAGCTCGGCCTCCCATAGGCGTGAGATGTTATAGTGCATCGAATGAGTGTGGATCTTGGCCCAGTGTGCGGCAGCGTTCTCTTCCAGCTCCTCGATGATGCCCGTCTCACCCCCATAGGGGTGGAAGCTATGAGCGCCCGAGATGTGAATGCCCAGATTGGGGCCTGAATTTCCGCCCAGGACGTCATCCATCTCGAGCAAAGTAACATCGCAGCCCAGCCGGGCCGCCTGGACCGCCGCACATACCCCCGCCACCCCGGAGCCGATAACCAGAACGTCGGTGGCAATCACCTGATCGTAGCTTACAGCTTGCGACATGATCTCTCCTTTGGTGTACTCTCACAGTATGCACTGGATTCGAGCTACGCGTCAAGGGCTCCGGCAGCTATCCTCGTTTGCCCGTTTGCGTGAGGGGTGTTATGCTGTATCGGCCTTATCTAATTCCTGCTGGTGGGTGAAATCGGAGATGATTCTGACTTATTTGGTCTGGCTTTACGCTGCGCTGCTGCTTGCCTACATTGTGTGGATCAGGCTCGACATACCTCGCCCCTGGTGGCTCAAGGCCTTTGACACGGTATCGTTTTGGTTTTTCGCGCCCTCGCTGCTGCTCCTTGTCCTAGCGGTTTTTGTGTCCCGTACAGGATATCGCTTGGGGGCTACTGTTATAGCGCTGCTATTCATAGGGCACTTTTGGCTGCGCTTCCTCCCGTGGGGCGCGCTCAAGCGACGGATATACCCGCCTGCGCGTCGCGAGCCGGATAACCTCTCTCTACTTGTGATGACGGCGAACTTGCTCAGGACGAACGGTGATGGCCATTGCGTCGCCGCCACCATAGCCAGCGAAGGCCCGGACGTGGTGGCCCTGCAAGAGCTGAAAACAGAGCATGTGCAGGCCATACGCGAGGAGCTAATCCACGATTATCCCTACCAGGAGCTTCACCCTGGCCTAGTTTCCGAAGGACTGGGCCTGCTGAGCCGCATTCCCTTTACCTCGCACGAGCTCATACCTGGCAAGCCGGGGGCCAACCCCACCCAAATCGCGCGACTGGTCTCGGGGAACAAGGAGACATGGCTGGTCAACACGCATTCGCGTATCCCAGAGCTAAGGCACAAAGTGACGCTCGGACTGCTCCTACCCTGCGGCATGGACACCGAGGGGCGGGAAACTGACATACAAGACCTCGTACAAATAGTGACAGAGCGGCCAGGCAACGCGCTCATCGTCGGGGACCTCAATACCACGGAGCATTGCCAAGAGTATCAGCTCATACCCAGGAGATGGCACGACACTTACCGCGAACTCGGATGGGGCGCGGGTTGGACTTTTCCAGTG
>CAYQDH010000595.1:0-3324 GCA_964416075.1 uncultured Anaerolineales bacterium
GCTCACTGTTCACTGCTTACCGCCCACCGTTCACTGCTCACTGTATACCGACTACTGGCTCTACGATAGGGAGGGTGAGTCGCTTGGATAGACTGCAGATCGTTGGCCTGGGGATGGCCTGCCTGGATGTATTGATCCGCCTGAAGGAGATGCCCACCTGGGAACGGGGCACCCGCTTGAGCGCGCTGCGCTTCGATGGGGGTGGCCCGGTGGGCACGGCTTGCGTGGCGGCGGCGCGCCTGGGGGCGCGAGTGGGGTTCATCGGCACGGCGGGCAACGATGAGAGCGCCGCGCTCAAGCTGCGTTCCTTTCGGGATAACGGGGTAGACCTGAGCCACCTGGTCGTGCGCGACGGGCCCGAAAACCAGGTGATCTTGGTCTGTGTGGACGAGACCACCGGCGAGCGGGTCTTCTCCGGCCTGGGCACCTTTGGTGCCGATCCCATGCGCGTCGAGGACCTCGATCGAGACTATATCGTGCAGGCGGATTACCTGCACCTCGATGGCTCGCATGGGGAGGCGGCGCTGCAGGCCGCGCGCTGGATGCACGAGGCGGGCAAGCCGGTGATGCTCGACGCGGGCAAGACCGACAGCCCTACCGTGCCCGAGCGCTATCGCCAGCTCATCGCCGAGGTGGATATCCTGGTGGCGGGCTCGGGCCTGGTGCCGGCCCTCACCGGCGAGTCGGACCGCTGGGCGGCGGGGCGCGCCGCCCTGGCCTATGGCCCGCGCATCGTGGTCCAGACCGAGGGGGAGGATGGCAGCTACACCGTCACCGCCGACGACGAGTTCCACACCCCCATCTTTCCCGTGGAGGTGGTGGATACCACGGGCGCGGGGGATGTGTTCCATGGCGCCTACCTGGTGGGGCTGTTGCACGGCTGGGACCTGCGCCGCGTGGCCACCTTCGCCACGGCCGTCTCGGCCATCGAGTGCACCCGCCTGGGCGGCCGCGTGGGCATCCCCAACTACGACGATGTGATCGCCTTTCTGCGCCAACGCGGCGTGGAGATCGAATAGCGCCCTTGGTTTCTGACAGGATTAACAGGATTGACAGGATAAGAAAAAGACAAGATCATTTCTCGCATTAATCCTGCAAATCCTGCAAATCCTGTCCAAGAGCTTTCATCTGACAGGATTAACAGGATAAAAGACAAGAAAAAAGCACTTTTTTCCCTTAATCCTGCAAATCCTGTTAATCCTGTCAAAATGTCTTTATCCCGGACAGCATGTAGATTGCCGACCATCGGGTCTAGTACCTATAAGGAGTCGATTCATGTCGCTAATGCCATTCCTGAACGAGCTGATCAAGGCCCGCGCGGGCCACTATGCCGTGCCCTGCTTTGACACTGTGGAGATGCTGGGCACCGAGGGGATGTTCATGGCCCTCGAAGAAAAGCGCGCCCCGGCCCTGGTGGCCCTGTGGTCCGGGATCCTGGACCGTCCGCAGGCCAAAGCGATCGCCCGCTATGTGCGCAGCATGGCCGAGGAGGCGCCGGTGCCCATCTCCCTGATCCTGGATCATGGCGCCGATTTCGATCACTGCATCAAGGCCATCTCGTTGGGCTTTACGGACGTGATGTACGATGGCTCGCAGCTTCCCCTGGATGAGAACATCGCCAACACGCGCCTGGTGGTGCGTGCGGCGCACGCCGCGGGTTGCGGCGCCGAGGCAGAGCTGGGCCACGTGGGACGAGGCACCGAGTACGACGTCTTTGGCGGCAAGCGCAAGGGCTTTACCGATGCAGCTACCGTGGAGCGCTTTGTGGCCGAGACGGGCGTGGATTTCCTGGCCGTGGCCATCGGCACAGCGCACGGCGTCTACAAAGGGGATCCCTCGCTGGACCTGGAGCTGCTGGCGGATATCCGCCGCCGCGTGGATATCCCCCTGGTGTTGCATGGGGGGACGGGCCTCTCCGAGGAGCAATATCGCTCCGCCATCGACGGAGGCATCAGTAAGATCAACATCTTTACCGACCTGGCGATCACCGCCGGGAAGCAGATGTGCGAGGTGGCCGCGGGCGAGCGCCCCTCCTACTTTAGCATCGGCGACGCCGCGCGCAACGCCTTCCACGACCGCTGTGGCTATTTCATCGACCTCTTTGGGGCCACGGGGAAGGGCTAGAAGCCCGGATTTCACACCGATGAACACAGATCAAGAGGGATAAAAACCGATAAGAAAAGGGGTTCGTGTCCATCTTTTCCTATCGGTGTTCATCCGGTTCCCATCGGTGTTCATCGGTGGGTGTTCCTCAGTCTATGCGGCCGGGCGCCGCCTGCTTCTGCGAGCAGACCACCAGCATGAGGTGCTCCGCCGAGGCGGGGATGGCGGTGTCGTAATCGCCATAGGCGGCCATGATGCGCATCCCCCGCTGGCCCAGGATGCCCTCCAGCTCGGCCAGGCCGTAGAGTCGCGTCCCCGCGTCGCCGCGCATGCCCCACTATCTTGGGCGCGCGCCCACAAACGCCGCCAGGTCCGCTGCCACGCGCTCCGGCTCCTCCCAGTAAAAGGCATGCCCCTCGCCGCGATAGATCACCAGCCGCGCGCCGGGGACGGCTGCCGCCAGGGCCTGCTGGTCGCTTAGCGGCAGGATAGCGTCCTGGTCGCCCCAGATCACCAGGGTGGGCGCGGCGATCCTGCGCAGGTCATTGGCGAGTTGCTCGCCAGGAAACTCTTCCTCCAGGATGCCGGCCATCGTCTCGCGCCACACCCGCGCCGGGGCCTTCAGGCCCTCCTGGACCATGATCTCCAGGAGCTCGGGCGCCGGCGGGCGCACCAGCGTGCTCAGGGCGAACTGGCGCACAAAGGCGGGGTCCAGCGGGTCGGTCAGCTTGGAGAAGGTGCTGTCCCATGCCTCTTGCACGCCGGGCTTGTCGCGCAGCGTGGCGGGCGAGCCTAGCAGGACCAACCCCAGCGTGCGCGCGGGGTAAGCGAGGGCGAAGCGCCGCGCGATCAAGCCGCCCGAGGAGCCCCCCGCGACAACGGCGGCGGGCAGTCCCAGGGCGTCCATGAAGGCGGCCACGTCCGCCACGAAATCGGGGACGCGGTAGCCCGTCTCGGGGCGGCTGGCGTCGCCGTGGCCCCGCTGGCTGGGGGCGATGGCATGGATGGAAGAGGGCAGGCAGCGCAGCAGCGGCTCAAAGATGCGCCAGGAATCGCCCACCGCGTGCAGGAGCAGCAGCGGGACGCCCGAGGGGTCTCCCTGCTCGACATAAGGAAGTGTCAAGCCGTTGGGCAGAGCCACCGAGCGCAGCACAGGGGTCGCGTCCACTTGGCACCTCCATGGAACCAAAGAGCGAGGACAGAAAACCTTTCCACAGATGA
>CAYQDH010000596.1:0-3319 GCA_964416075.1 uncultured Anaerolineales bacterium
CGAAAGTCCTTGTCGCTCTTGGGCACAAAGCAATCGATCAAGCCGTCGGTGCCCAGGATATGGTAGGCCTCGATGGAGATGCCCAGCGGGTCGCGCCAGTATTCTTGCAGTGTGACGCCTGTGATGGCGGCGATGTGCTCAGGGCAGGCGATCCAGCCGCCGTTGATGGGGGTGCGGTCGGGCTCATGCCCGGCAAAGACGGTCTCCAGGCGTTGGCGTGGGGTGAGGGGCATGGGTGGGCCTCCTGGCGGGATTGATGATTCGACTAGTCCGAGAGAAGCGACACAATGGAGCCATACAGACAAACCAAACGTTCTCTAGCACATTATAATGTAATTTAGGTGTTTTTTAACGTGATTTATCGCGTTTTGTCTAGCAGCATGGGAATTATATCCCCATGCTGCTACTATGGGATCTACTATGGGGTCTACGGGATCAAGCCGGACCGATGACGGTGCCCCCTCCGGCGAGGGCGTTGTGCACGGGCGACGGGATGCGGCCATCGGCAAAGACCACCTTGCCCACGCCCATCTCGATGGCCTCCATGGCCCCCAATACCTTGATGCGCATGCGGCCCTGGGCGTGCTCCATGAACTCGCTGGCGCGGGCGGGGTCGATGTGGCGGATGAGTGTGCTCTCATCGGGAAAGGCGCGCAGCAGCCCCGGCACGTTGGAGAGGATGATCAGCTGCTCGGCCTTGAGCGCGGCGGCGATCATCGCCGCTGCGCGGTCGCCGTCTACGTTGATCGCCTCGCTCTCGTAGCTGATCGCTGGGGGCGTGACCACGGGCAGATAGCCATTGTCGAGCAAGAGTGATAGCAGGGCGATATTGACCTTTTCTACGGTGCCGGTATAGTCGTCACGCAGCACGCGGCGGCGGCCGTTCTCGACGATTTTGATGGCGTCCTTGCGCTTGCCCTCCAGCAGGCGGCCGTCGATCCCCGAGAGACCCACGGCATTGGCCCCCGCGGCCTGCAGCATCTCGACGATCCCCTTGTTGACCTCGCCGCAATAGACCATCTCGAATATCCTCAGCGTCTCGCGGTCGGTGCGCCGGCTAGTGTAGCCGGAGACCGACGTAACAAACTGGGGCGCATGGCCCAGCTGCTCGGCTACCACGTTGGTGCGGTGCGAGCCCCCATGCACGAACACGAGGGGTTGTCCCTCCTTGTGCAACTTGGCGATATCGGCGCACACAGCAGCCAGGTCGATCCCTTCGCTGCCACCTACTTTGACCACGATCATATCTGGTCCACTCCCTATTAGCTAACTCAGATCGGGTGCAAGCCGGGGAAGCCAAGACCCGCGGTCTCGTCCCAGCCGCACATCAGGTTCATGCACTGCACCGCGCTGCCGGAGGCGCCCTTCATCAGGTTGTCGATGGCCGCGATGGCCACCACGCGCCCCGTCTGGGGGTCATAGTCGAAACCCACATCGGCATAGTTGCTGCCGGCCAATATCTTGGGCTCGGGATAACGATACACACCCTGCTGCTCGCGCACCAGGCGCACAAAGGGCTCCTTGCCGTAGGCGCCGCGGTAGGCCTTCCACAGGTCTTTCAGCTCCAGGGTTCCGCGCAGCTCCTCCTTGACAAAGACGTGCGCCGTGGCTAATACGCCGCGCACGAGCTCGATGGCCGTGACCGACATATGCACCGGCACGTCGGCCCAGGGACGCAACGCTTGAACCACCTCGGCAGTGTGGCGATGGCCCACTGGCGCAAAGGAGCGCACGGCGTGGCTGCGGTCCGGGTGATGTGACGATGGCCCTGACGACGCGCCGCTCTCAGACGAACCCGCCTTGACCTCCACAATCACACCTCGCTGAGGGTCGGCCAGCCCCGCCGCAAAGAGGGGCCATATGGCCAGGTTGGTGGCCGTGGCGTTACAGCCCACACCTGTGACGTACTGGCTGCTCTGGATCGCCGCGCGGTTGATCTCCGGCAGGCCATAGGCAAAGCGCTCCAACCAGGCCGGGGCGGCGTGCGGCTCGCCGTACCAAGTGACATAATCCTGGGGATCGCGCAGGCGAAAATCGGCGGAGAGGTCGATCAGGCGCGGAGCCAGCCCAGCCAGCGTGTCGATGCGCTTCATCAGCTCGCCGTGCGGCAGGGCCACAAACAAGATGTCGCAGGGTTCCAGGGTGGCCAGCGAAGCGAATTTCAGCATCGTGCGCTTGCGCAGGTTGGGGTGCAGAGCATAGACATAATGCCCGGTGTTGCTCTCCGAGGTCACCTGCCCGATCTCGACCATGGGGTGGTCGAGGAGGATCCGCAGCAACTCCCCCCCGGCATAGCCCGAGCCGCCGATGATGGAGACTCTCGGCTTGGTCATGCCTGGCCCCTCCCCACCTTCAGCACGTAATCCACCACTCGAGCCGGGATATCCACGCCCGTGGTGGCGATGCTGTTGCGGAACTCCATCGTATAGTTGACCTCGTTGACCAGCAGCACGCCCTCGGGCGTCTCCAGGATGTCGACGGCCACCACACCACCGCCTACGGCTCGCGCCGCGGCTCTTGAGAGCTCGTCCAGCTCGGGTGTGATGGGGCAGTTGCTGGCTTGCCCGCCCCGCGCCGTGTTGGTGATCCAGTGCTCAGAGCTGCGATAGATCCCGCATATCGTCTCATCGCCGACGACAAAGGTGCGGATGTCACGCTGCGGCTTGTGGATATACTCCTGGATGTAAAAGATGGAATGGTGATAGGAGCCCAGGACGGTCTTGTGCTCCAGCACTGCTTCCGCCGCGTCGCGGTCGTTCACTTTGGAAATCAGACGACCCCAGGACCCCACGGCGGGCTTGAGCACCGCAGGGTAGCCCAGGGTCTCGATGGCTTGCAGCGCCGATTCGGGGGTATATGCCAGCATCGTGCGCGGAGAGGGTACTTTGTTGGTGATCAGGGCTACGGTGGTGGAGAACTTGTTACCGCACACATCGGCAACGTGCGCGCTGTTCACCGTGGGGATGCCCCAGGCGTTGAGCAGCTGCAGGCTATAGAGCGCCCGAGAGTGGTTGATGCAGCGCTCGATGACCACATCGTACTTGCGCCAGGCATCCATCTGGTGCAGGTCGAAGACCAACTCGCGGTCGTCGATCATCTCCAGGGTCACATCCCCACGCTTTGCGAACTCTTCGATCAGTAGTTTCTCTTCCACGCGTACGCGCGACAGCAGCATTCCAACTTGCATCTTCTTTGGCTCCTACGTGCGGGTTCAACCGGTCTCAATTGACGGTTGATTTTAGGCTATACCGAGAGGACGTCAACTTGGCAGCCTGTTTCGCGCTTGAGAGGCCGAGTTCATATTCTCTCCGAACATCTG
>CAYQDH010000597.1:0-3315 GCA_964416075.1 uncultured Anaerolineales bacterium
CCCGATAGTGGGCGGCAAAGACCCCGGGGGAAGGCTGTGAGGTGCCCGGGACGACGCCCAACTCCGCCACCTTGGCGTAAAAGAGATCCCGGTCCATATCGAGGCCCTCGCTATAGGTCTCCAGGCCGAACTGGATGGTCAGGGGGGCCACCCTGATGTCGTACTGCCGCAACTGCTCCGGGGTGAGGTTGCAGTTGCTATCGGTCACGATCTTGATCATGCTGCCCTCCTCGCCCACCGCGGCGGCGCCACCGATCGCCCGCGCTCCCGCCGCCAGCGGATCGCGATCGACGCCCGCCGAGCCCGCCAAGCGAAACATCGCCACATCGCCCAGCCCGTCAGTATCATAACACATAGTGGGCCCGAGCGATTCACGTGGGCCTGCTTCAACACACGGGTATGCGATGGGGTGAGCAACCCCCCTCCCCGAATCCCCCACCCCTTCTCTGCCAGCCCATTCACCTATCCCAGGCCCACGCAGCGTGGGGACGTAGCCCAGGGGTTTACCCCGGTAGGCTTCACCCTCCTCCCCCTTCCCCTGTCCCAGGCCCCACAGGTGGCCTTGGCCAGCCCCACGCAGCGTGGGGGCGTAGCCCAGGGGTTTACCCCGGTAGGATTCACCTTCCTCCCCCTTCCACTGTCCCAGGCCACGAAGGTGGCCTTGGCAGTCGTGGCCCAGGGGTTTACCCCGGTACCCCTTCACCGCACCCGCCACCCCTTCTCCGCCAAGACGTTGACCTGTCCCAACGCCCGCTGCACGATACCCTCGATGGCCAGAATCGTGGCCCCCGCCAGCACGGCATGCTGCGCCCGAACATCGCCGACCTTCGTCGGCCGGCAGGCAATCCCCTGGTTTCCAGCCCGCGCAGACAGGCTTGGCCTAGCCCATGCTTCGTGGGCACATAGCCCGAGGCCTTGGCCTGGGATACTTGGCCCGTTTGGTTGGTTACGGCCGCGCATTGACACCACGCTCATCTTGCGTCATAATGACGAGTGAAGCTTACATAGAACAGGGTTGGAGGCGCACGAACGATCGATGAAATCCATCCGCCTCTCCGGGCATGCGCGCGAGCAATGCCTCTTCCGCGGCGCGACAGAGGAGGAGATCATCGAGACTATCCGCACCACCCCATGGAATATGGTCCGAGCGGGGCGTTTTGATTGCCGCCTGGACCTGGTGTACGAAGCCGAATGGAACGGCAAATTCTACGCTACCAAGCAGGTCAGGCCGATTTTTGTAGAAGCCGACGAGATTGTCGTCATAACCGTGTACGTGTACCACTACTGACCGGATAGTGTACATCCACGGCGGGGGGATCAGGTCCGCAGGAGTGGCATATGAGAATCACCTATGATCCGGAAGTGGACGCCTTGTACATCCGCTTTGTCGAGACTACAGTGACCACCCAACACGTCGCGGAGGGCATTGCGATCGATTACGCCGAGGATGGGCGAATCGCCGGGATCGAGATCCTCGACGCGCGGGAACGCCTGGGAGACGGCGAACTGTTTCATCGCGTGGTGCTCGAGCAGGTGGGGCTCACCGCACCCGCCACGCCCGCTCCGCGAGGATGTTGATCTGCCCCAGCGCCCGCTGCACGATCCCCTCGATGGCCAGGATGGTGGCCCCCGCCAGCACGGCGCGCTGCGCCTGGAACACGTCCGGGCGCACGATGATGTTCATCAGCCCGCCCTCGTCCTCCAGGGTGAAAAAGGCGAACCCCTTGGCCGTGGGCGGCGCCTGGCGCACCGCCACCAGCCCCGCCACGCGCACCTTTTGCCCGCCGCGAGTTTTCGCCAGCTCCACGCTGCCGATCACCCCCGCCCGCTTCAAGCGCTCGCGGTAGAGATCCATCAGGTGTCCCTGTGTCGACACCCCGGTCACGCTGTATTCGTAGAGCATCTCCTCCGCGCCCGTCATCGGCTCCAGCTGCACATCGTCGGGCGCCAGGGGCAGGGGCAGCTCCTCCTCCTGGTAGCGCAACCGCCCCAATTCCCAGAGCAGGCTGCGCTGGTAGCGCGTCCAATCGACCATCGCCCCGGCCAGGATGAGGTTCTCCACCAGCTTGCGCGGCAACCTGCTGCGCCTGCACAGGTCGGCCAGGTCGCGATACCCCCGTTCCGGGCGCATCTCCACCAACCGCGCGGCGCCCACCTCGCCCAGGCCATCCACATACTCGAAGCCCATGCGGATCCCCTGGCCCTCCACGGTGCACGCCGCCTGGCTGCGGTTCACATGCACGGCGTACACCCCCACGCCGTGTCGCCCGGCGTCGCCGATGAGCACGCGCGGGGCGTAAAAGCCCATCGGCTGGTTGTTGAGCAGCGCGCAATAGTACTCGGCGGGGTAATGCGCCCGCAGCCACAAGGTGTCGTAGGAGGTGCGGGCAAAGGCCGCGGCGTGGCTCTTGCAAAAGCCATAGCTGGCGAACCCGGCCAGCTTGTCGAATATCTCGTTGGCCACCCCCTCGGCCACCCCCTGGCCCACCGCCCCGTCGATGAAGCGCTGGCGAAAGCGGGCCATCTCCTCGCCCGACCTGTGGCGCGACATGGCCCGGCGCAACAGGTCGGCCTCCCCCGCCGTAAATTGGCCCATCACCATGGCGATGCGGATCACCTGCTCTTGAAAGACCACGATCCCCAGCGTCTCCTGCAGGATCGGCGCCAAGAGCGGGTGCATGTGCGTCACCGGCTCCAGGCCTTGGCGGCGCCGGAAAAAGGGGTGCACCATGTTGCCCTGCAGGGGCCCCGGGCGGATCAGCGCCACCTCCACGACGATATCGGCAAAGACCCTTGGCCTCATCTGCACCAGCGCCTGCTGCTGCGCCCGCGATTCGACCTGGAACGCGCCGACGGTATCCGCCTTTTGCAGGTCGCGATACACCGCCGGGTCGTCCAGCGGCAGGGCATCCAGGTCGATCGTCTTGCCGCGCCTCTCCCGAATGGTGTGCAAGCACTCGTCGATGGCCGAGAGGGTGCGCAGGCAAAGGAGGTCGATCTTGATCAGCCCGGCGTCCTCCACATTATCCTTGTCCCACTGGATGACCACCCGCCCGGGCATGGTGGCCTGCTCCAGCGGCACCACCTCATCCAGCGGCGCGCGGGTGATGCACATCCCCCCCACATGGATGCTCAAATGCCGCGGGAACCCCTGGATGGCCTCGCAGAGCGCCAAAAATTGCTCATAAGTGCGACGCGGCACGCCCAGTACCCTGTCCTGTGTCGCAAGTTGGAAAACTTGCGCTACGTCCCCTTCCCCTTGTACCGCAAGTTGCCTAACTTGCGGCTCCGCTTGTTGCCCAGGGGACGCAAGTT
>CAYQDH010000598.1:0-351 GCA_964416075.1 uncultured Anaerolineales bacterium
TCCCTGATGGACCCCTGCCCGTGGGCGCTCTCCCCGGGCAGCACAGAACCCAGCCCACAGTATTTGCTGGCGACCAGTACCCAATGGACGCCGATGATCACCTTGCGAACCGGGGTGGGCTGATCCACAGGGATCGTAGCCAATAGTCTTTTCAGTATCTCCATCGCGTCATCCTTTCTGATCTAGACCGGTCCATCGCGGTTCCCGTACTGCGGGCCGGGCGCCCACGCCAACCAGTGCACTCTAGGCCGGGTAGAAATCCTCCCCACGATCCTGCGGCTCATAGCCCAAGACCTGCCGGGCGTGCTCGATATCCACCCACCGCCAGCGATTGTTGGATAGGCCATAGTG
>CAYQDH010000598.1:361-3311 GCA_964416075.1 uncultured Anaerolineales bacterium
TCGTACGCCTCGGGCTGGGCGCACAGATGTTTGTAGATGGCGCCAGCGATCAATCCGTAGACGCCAGTGACCATGACTTGCTTTGCAGACACCATATCACCCTCCATAACAGGCTGCCCGCTGGGCAACCGAGATGCGTCCTGTTAGTGTGGCAGCGCGTAGGGCCTTGGGTCAGCCGCCTCGTCTCGGATATTGCGGATTACCCGGAAGGGCGGGTTGGCTCGCCAGCGTTCCAGGTCGTCGCACCGCGCGAGCCCATCCCCCTCGCTGCTGTAGACGGCCAGCTGGGACACGTCGTTGCTCCCCAGCCCCGCCTCGGCCGCGATTCGCAGGTAGATGAGCTTCTGGGGGTCAAAGCCCATCAGGTAGCTGGCCACGCTATCCACCGCCACCATGTTCACGCCGGCGACGACCAACCCCAGGGCATAGTTGGAGCCATGGTTGAAGGCGGTGCCATCGCGTCCCACCACCCCCTCGATCACGTTGAGGTGTGGCACGGCGACCTTGGCCAGGTCGGCCAGGCGGCGGGCCAATCCCTCCTGCCAGCGCTCGTGCAGCGCGAGATCCATCCACTCTGCGCGAGGCAGGCTCGTATCGACCCCCCGCAGGTCCATCTCTTGCATAGCCTGGGCGCAGTAATGGCGCTCCAGGACATAGACCACGCCCTGCTGGTTCTTCATGCAGAGGGTGGTGATCCCCAGGTTGTGTGTCTTGAGCTTGGGCACGTTGATGTAGATGGTGCCCGGTGTCACGGCCAGGGTGCTCACCAGCCGCGACTCGTGCGCCAGGGGATTGGGGATCGTCTTGCGCACGATGCTGTGGCGGCTGGGGGCGGAGAGCGTGGCCCCCACGGCGTGGGCCATCTCCAGGTAGCCGGTTCCCTCCCATGTCGCCGGGCTCTCATCATCCCGATTGTGGGGATCCTCTACGATGTGGATCCCCTCAGAAGCCGCGCCGTGTGCCCGCACATAGCGTGCCATCCCGGCCACAAAAGCGGGGTGGGTGACGATCCCCGAGTCGGGATCGCGAAAATGCTCGCCCGATGTGACGTTGGGCTTGAGCATCACCGCCTCGCCGTCGAACTGCAGGTCCATGGCCGCCAGAGCTCCTTGGGCGGCAGCTTCGAAATCCGCGGCCGAGGGCGCCTCGGGTACGGGGCGCCGGTAAATGAACACGCTGCGCGGGTCGCGCAAACGCTGGTCGAGTCTCATCGATTCTCCTCGCTGCCCTGCGGAGAGGACACCCTAGCTAAGGGGCCCTCCGCAGGGATATATGTCTTGTGTCGGATCAGGCGGGCCAGGCGCGCAGCTTGGCCAGGTTCTCCTCGTACACCTCGAAATGCTCCCCCTCGGCCTCCTCGGGGTCCGCCAACTTTAGAAACATGGCGCTCTGCTTGTGCGGCCCCGCCAGCTCTCGCCGGCTCAGGTGCAGGTCGCTCGTCTTGCTGTGCCATCTGACCTCGTTGTCCTGCAGCAGGATGTACTCACCCGCATACTGGCCGACGAGCTTTTTCTGGTTGTCGCGATAGTACAGCGCCTGCTCGCAGGTCGATCGCCGCCAGGCCAGGACCGTCTCATAAGAGTCGGTCTCTTGGGTGCGGAACGAGGCCACGGGCGCCTGCACCTCGGACTGGAAATCGATCTGCGACAGGTCCGCCGTGCCAAAACCCGCCTGGTGGGCGACCAACAAGGAGCTGCGGTCGCGCACAAAGGGCTGGTTCGGCCAATCGATCAGCGGGTCAAAGCCCATCAGGTGTGTGCCGCAGGCGTCAGTGGCGATGACCTGGTCGCCCGCAACGAGGCAGTTCCCGATGCGCCCTTGGCCGCCCCACTCGCGGCCCGACTGGCCCACAAGGCCGTCGATGATGTTCAGGGCCGGGTTGGCCAGCCGCGCCAGGTCCACCAGGACGTAGGACAGCCGCATGATGTGGTGAAAGTAGCTTCGCGAACGCCCAAAGGGCTCCATCGGCGGCAGGCCGAAGAGGTTCTTCATGCACAGGGTGACGCCCATAAAGGCGTGGTTCTTCATCTTTTGCACAGAGACAAAGGCGTCCGTGTCCACGATGCTCTCGGAGAGCAGGTACTGTTTGAACATCGACCCACCGCCGGGCACCTGGTATGTCTTGAGCGGCGGCCGGTCGCCATCGACAAAGGTGACACCGAACTCCTTGAGAACAGGCATCAGCGTGATATACGGCTCCACGGGCTTCTGGTCGCTCGCCGCATTGGTCGAGATTTCGACACAGGTGAGCTCGGCCGAAGGGTTGTGCTCGCGGATCAGGCGCAGCGTAGCGCGGGCCACGCTGAACGAGACCAACTCCTGGAGCTGGCCCTCCAGATAGACCAGCCGCTCGGGGGGCCAGGCCTGGTTGAACTTGATGGTGATGCGCTTGGCCGCGCGGATCTTGTCCCACGAACGATCAAGCGGGTCCGTGGCGCGCTTGAGCGCCTGGTAGACCTCTTCGTCGCTCGCGCGACGATCGCACGAGACGGCACGCACGTGATAATCCGTTCTGCCAGTCATGACAGCTATCCTCCAGACAATTCGATAGGGTATGGGCGCCGCTCAGCTTGCTCGGCGCTACGGCCTTGGAAGGCGCATGTGTTTGTGGCCCGTCTTGCCATAGTGCAGGGCCAGCATCTCGCCGACGATAGAGATGGCGATCTCGTCGGGGGTCGGGCCGCCGATATCCAGGCCCACGGGCGAATAGAGCACCGACCAATCGACACGCTCGGCGCCCAACTCCTCGGCCAGGCGCTTCAGCATCTCTGCGGACTTAGTGCGGGAGCCGATCATCCCCACGTAGCGCGGCTTCCAGCTCGAGGCCATCACATCGCGCAGCGCCACATAGTCGTAAGCATGAGAGGGCGTGACGATCAGAAAGTAGGCCCCCTCGGGCACGGTCTCCGCCGCCAGGGCCGCGGCATACTGGCCTGTGACCGCCCTGTTT
>CAYQDH010000599.1:0-3291 GCA_964416075.1 uncultured Anaerolineales bacterium
CAGGACCTCCTGCACATGCTGCAGGCGACGGAGCAAGGCATGGATACGCGCGATGAGCTCGCGCATGCTAAACGGCTTGGTCAGATAGTCGTCCGCGCCCAATTCCAGGCCCACGACGCGGTCTGTTTCCTCCGCGCGGGCGGTGAGCATGAGCACCGGCACGGCCGAGGAGGAGCGCAAGTGGCGCAACACCTCCAGCCCATCCAGGTGGGGTGCCCCAGAGTACTGGGGTGCCCCAGAGCACTGGGGTGCCCCCGTACTCATCCCCACGGAACGCGGGCGAGGCAGCATCCAATCGAGGATCACCAGGTCGGGCGCGTGCTGGCCGAACTGCTGCAGCGCAGCCAGGCCATCGGCGGCATGGTACACCTGGTAACCCTCGGCCTCGAGCTCGCGGCGGATCACCGCGGCCAGGTCGAGCGCATCTTCGACTAATAGGATGGTCGTCATGGGCAGTATTATAGCAGGAATCTGTCTCGGGAGTATGGCGGAGATGTCGCAGTTTTGTCGCAGGAGCCTAGGCCAGCCTCCCCCGCAGCAACCCGGCCCAATCGGTCGCCGGAAGCGGGCCCGGAGGGTTCTCGAATGGATCCTCGTCGGCCCCCTCACCATAGGCCGAGATGTCGCGGACCGGGCTGTCGGCGGCGGGAACCCCGATCCTGATGGTACCCGTGCTGTGGGTCAAGGCCACTCGCCGGTCCGCCTGGGCCAGTTCCATAAAGATAGCGCAGCCGACCACATCCGGCAGGCTATGCTGGCCACCCGGGTCGGAGGAGACGACGACCAGGCCAGGGCTGAGGCGCTCCAGGCGCTCCCATTGGCTGCCCCGTTTGCTACCGTGGTGGGCCGCGCGGAGCACGTCGCACTTGGCTCTGAGCATCCCCTCCTGATCATAGTGCGCCCAATTCTCCATCTGCGCATCTGCGGCCAAGACCATGCTGAACTGGCCATAGGTCAGCCGGCTGATAATCGACAGGTGATTGGGGGTCAGCACCCGCGAGGCAAAAAGCGCGTCCAGCGTGCTACCGGATGGACCCAGCAGCTCCAACATGGGCTTGTCGGCGAATTGGGGGAAGGCGCCGCCGTCGGGGAAGGTCCGTTCGTATCCGGACAGAAAGCGCACCGGCATGCCCAGATCGCTCATCCTGTTGATCAGAGAGTGGTACCCGGCGGGGCCGGGCTCATGCCAAAAGGGGGCCAGCGTCACCCGCCGCACATGGAAGCTGTCGCTGTTGAGCAGAGTATGCACGCCCTGGTAGTGGTCGTTGTGCGGATGCGTGACGATCAGATGCGCGATCTCGCCGTCGGGCCGCAGCGCCCGCAACACCTTGACCAGCTTTTTCGGCTTGACGGCGTCGATGACGATGATGTTGCCCGCCGGCGTCTTGATGATGGACGTGTCCGCCTGTCCCACGTTCAGCAGGTATATGTCCAGCGAAGACACAGGTCTCCCTCCTTGCCCCGCCTAGAGCTGTTGCATGACCGTTCGAGGATCGGTCCCCTCCGTCATCTCCGGTTCGGGCAGTTTTTTTCCAGGCCCGAAGGAGAGCGCCGCCGCGGCCGCCAAGGCGCCCATCGGCCCTTTGACGCCCTGGACCATTTTTTCGAGGCTGGAGGCGGCCACCATCCCCGACCCTGGGAGCGCTCCCATCTCGGACAGGGCCTGATATGCCTTCCGAAGCGCCTCGGGGTCGGCGCCGAGATCCAGCTGGAACTGCTCCAGGTCTTGCCCAGACACTTGCACTTCGAGACCGTCCGGATAATACTCCAGGATGTCTTGCTGCACCTTGCCCTGGCTGGCCAGCTGTGCCAGATCGCCGGCTGGGATCCAGCACAAGAGGTACTCGGGCTCATTCGCCGATGCGGCGTAATAAGCGCGCTCCTTTGGCAGGCTGATCCTCATCCTATCCTCCTATTCCCTGGGCGCAGGCCAAGCATATCGTGCGCTGGCCACGATTATCGTGCGGCCATGGGTTCAGGTCAAGTCAGTCGATCATGGGCATTAGGGTTTGACTCTAGTGCGCGGGGATCCTTCACGCCGGTGAGTACACCGGACGTTCAGGATGACGGGAGCGCGCTCAGGGTGACAGACCTAACGACTTTTGCACAGCCCTGGAACCTGGCCGTCGGGTTGACTTTTCCCGGCAGTTGTGGTATGTTTCGCATAAGCTGCAGACGGGCAGGTAATGACGATGGCGAACGGCATGCAACAGATCGAGTGCGTCGATTGCGGACAGGCGTCCGCGCGCTTGGCGTGTGCGCCGTTGGCCCGTTCCGTTGCCGGCTATTATGGGTACTCCTATTATCCCCGCACCATACGGGGGGCGCAACGCTGAACGAGAGTACCCTGGTCCGCAAGGACTGAGCGAAAGTGGAACAGAGAGCGTGGAGCCCCAAGCCCCACGCTTTTTTTGTTCCTTGGAGAAGAGAAGGAGAATCACAAATGGAGGGTATCCAGTGAGAGTGCGAGGGGTGCGCGGGGCGACGACGGTCGAGTGGAACGATGCGGGGCAGATTCTGGCGGCCACCCGGGCGTTGCTGGAGGAGATGGTGGCGCGGAACCAGATGGCGCCGGAGGATATCGCGGCGGTGTTCTTTACGGTGACCGATGACCTGGATGCGGCCTTTCCGGCGCGGGCGGCGCGCGAGCTGGGGTGGGTGCACGTGCCGCTGATGGACGCGCGCGAGATACCCGTGCCCGGCAGCCTGCCCCGCTGCATCCGGGTGCTGTTGCTGTGGAACAGCGATATCCTCCAGAGCCAGGTGACACATGTCTACCAGGGCAACGCCATCAAGCTTCGTCCCGACCTGGCAGGGGGAGGAGATTCTAAATGATGAACACCGATTCAGGAGGATGAACACAGATAGGAGAGAAGATAGGACTCTTTTATCGGTGTTCATCCTCTTCCATCGGCGTTCATCGGTGTGAAATCTCGGAATCTATGTACGGAGGTGGACTATGATCGTGGTGATGCGTAGCGGGGCCACACCGGAGGCCGTGCAGGCCGTGGTCAACCGCATCGGCGAGATGGGTTTCCGGGCGCACCTGTCGGTGGGCGAGGAACGGACCATCATCGGCGTGATCGGGGACGAGCGGCCCGTGAGCGATAACACCTTTGGCTTGCTGGAAGGGGTGGAGAAGGTGGTGCGCATCCTCAAGCCCTACAAGCTGGCCAGCCGCGACTTTCACCCCAAGGATACGGTGGTGCCCATCGACGGCGTATCCGTGGGCGCCAAGCGTGTCACGGTGATGGCCGGCCCGTGCTCGGTGGAGAGCCGCGAGCAGATCCT
>CAYQDH010000600.1:0-3290 GCA_964416075.1 uncultured Anaerolineales bacterium
AATCAAGTCCCCTGGGGTGTTTCAGAATCGGGTTACTATGGTTTTGATGCCAGCAGGCACTATCAGTACCGTGCCTTTGGCATACCGGGCCTGGGATTCAAGCGGGGACTGGCTGATGATTTGGTGATCACACCTTATGCATGCCTGCTGGGGATCGAGCATCGTCCTCATGAGGTAATGCGCAATATCCGCCGTCTCATTGCCGATGGGATGCTGGGACTGTATGGCTTTTACGAGGCTGCTGACTATACGCCCACGCGTATTCCTCCGGGGCAGCGTCGGGGCATCGTCAAGTCTTACATGGTGCACCATCAATCGATGATCCTGCTCTCACTCACGAACTACCTGTCCGATAGGGGGATGGTGAGGCGCTTTCACAGCGATCCGCGCATTCAGAGCGTCGATCTTCTTCTCCAGGAACGGATGGCAGAGGGGATCACTCTGGAGGAGGCGGTCGGAGGAGATATTACGCGCGTACCGGCGCGAGAGCAGCAGGAAACGTTGCCTCCGTGGTCCGTACCTCTGGCCACTCCTGTCCCCCATGTACATGTCATCTCCAATGGACAATATGGAGTGCTGGTCACGAATACTGGAGGCGGTTATAGCTGGTGGGGTTCCACCGCACTGACTCGCTGGCGTGCTGATGCGGCTCTAGATAACTGGGGTACGTGGCTCTATCTGGAGGATGTCGACGACGGAGCCCTATGGTCCGTGGGACACCAACCGGTCACTGAAGCTGGCGATCGCCAAGTGAGCTTTGGACCAAACCACGCAGAGTTTCGATGCCGCGAGCATGATATCTCCGTGAGTGTGGAGATCGTCGTGTCCACGGACGATTCCGAAATCCGCCGCATTACGCTGGCGAACGCAGGCCCCGAGGTGCGCCACCTGCGCGTTACTACGTATGCAGAGCTCGTGCTCGGCGACCAGAAACAGGACCGCCAGCATCCCGCCTTTAGCAGGATGTTTGTGGAGAGTGAATACATACCCGAGATGAATGGCTTGCTCTCCTGGAGGCGGCTACGCTCGGCTGACGAAACCCCTTTGTATCTGTTCCAACGTCTCGTGACAGAGCCCGACATGTCGATCTCTGGAGCACATGAGAGTGATCGTCGACGGTTTATTGGCCGATATGGTTCCCTGCGCCAGCCAGAGGCGTTGCGTCCGCAGGGGGAATGGCTCACGGGGACAACGGGCGCTACGCTGGATCCAATCATGGCGCTGGGGCAGGATATCGAGCTGGGGCCCTATGCTAACGTGCGGCTGGCGTTGATCACCACGGCGGCCGAGTCGCGACCGCTCGCGATGCTCGAGAAATATGGGTCCTGGCCCACCATAGATCGCACCATAGCGGAGGCGCGGTCACAGGGCTCCCTGAATCTACGCAATCTTGGCTTTGGGCCCGCTGACCCGCAGAATATGCAGCTCCTGCTATCGGCACTGATCTACCCTTGCGCAGAATTGCGCGCTGGGGCGGAGATCGTGGCCTCCAACACGGAGGGGCAGTCTGGCTTGTGGGCTTTTGGCATCTCTGGGGACTATCCCATCCTCTTGATCAAGATTGCGAGCGAAGAGGATGGGGATCTCTTGCGCGACGTGCTCAAGGCTCACAGGTATTGGCGGAACTGCCAAGTGCTGGTCGACCTGGTAATCATGAACGAAAAAGAAACCGGCTACACGCAGGAATTACATCGCTACGTGATGCGCCTGATCTACCATGTGGGTAGCGATGCGTGGCTAAATCAGCGCGGGGGCATCTTTGTGCTCAACGCCGACCAGATCAAAGGGGAGGAGCGCACTTTGCTGGAATCGGTGGCGCGTGTGATCCTCGATGGCCGGTACGGAAACCTGGCCGAACAACTGGCCTGTTTGCGCAATACTCCTGTCCGCCTCTCATCTCTGAACCCCATTCGAGGCCGAGAGGATGAGGCTCCTACACCCTCCCTGGAGCGACCTGAGGGGCTGCTCTTTGAAAACGGATATGGTGGCTTTGCGCCGGATGGCCGAGAGTACGTCATGTATCTGGAGGAGGGCAAATGCACGCCCGCACCCTGGATTAACGTGGTCGCCAACCCGGATTTTGGCTTCCTCGTTTCTGAAGGTGGGGCAGGCTATAGCTGGGCGGTCAATAGCGGGGAAAACCGCCTCACATCATGGAGCAACGACCCGGTGACGGATAGGACAGGCGAGGCGCTGTACTTGAGAGATGAGGAAAGTGGGACTGTTTGGTCGCCCACACCGCTGCCCGCTAGAGATGCGCTCCCCTATCTGGCGCGACATGGCGCTGGTTATTCCGCTTTCGAGCATCATAGTTGCGGACTGAAACAACGCTTGCAGCTATTTGTCGTGCCTCATGCCCCCGTCAAAGTGATCAAGTTACGTTTGACGAATGTCTGGGACCGTACGCGGCGGATTACTGCCACCTACTACGCAGAGTGGGTGCTGGGCGTGGATCGGGAGACTAGCCAATATACGCTGGTGACCGACTTTGATCAGCCGGGCAAGGCATTGCTGGCCCGCCACGCGTACAATTCGGCCTATGCCACGAGGATTGCCTTTCTGGCCTCCAGTGAGCCAATCTACGGCGTTACCGTCGACCGGACCGAGTTCCTTGGTGAGAGTGGTAACCTTCGCTTTCCTGCCGCGCTAGGCCGTATTGGTTTGGAGGGGAAGGTTAGCGGCGTGGCAGCGCCTTGTGCAACGATGCAGGTTCACATAAATATGGAAAAGGGCGAGACGAAGGAGTTGTGGTTTCTTCTCGGCCAGGGAGAGGATGTGGATGATGTGCGGGCACTTGTCTCGCGCTACCAGCATGCCCCGGAGGTCGACGCGGCCTGGCGAGGTGTCCGAGACTTGTGGAATGATGTCCTGGGCACTATCCAAGTGGACACTCCGGATTCGGCCACCAATATCATGCTTAATCGCTGGCTGCTCTATCAGACGCTGGCCTGTCGCCTCTGGGCACGTTCGGCTTTCTATCAATCCAGCGGCGCCTATGGGTTCCGCGACCAATTGCAGGATGCCATGGCCCTAGCCCAGATTAGGCCCGAATGGATGCGCGCCCACCTGGTCCGAGCGGCTCGGCACCAGTTCGAGACAGGCGACGTGCTGCATTGGTGGCATCCGCCGTCGGGCTCTGGGGTGCGCACACGCTGCTCTGATGATCTGCTATGGTTGCCATACGCGGCGGCACACTATCTCGAAGTCACCGGGGATCTGTCTCTGTTGGATGAGCAAGTCCCCTTCCTGAGTGCCGAGCCACTGGAGGAGCATGAAGTAGAGCGCTACAA
>CAYQDH010000601.1:0-3018 GCA_964416075.1 uncultured Anaerolineales bacterium
CCGAGTTGGTGAACCTTGGTGTCGCACAAGATAGGCCGGTCCCAACCATCGCCCTTGTTCGTGGAGAAGGTGATCAGGCCGGTGATGCGGTTCCTGCCCTTGACGTCCTTGTGGGTGAGGACTGCATGGACGCCGGGCATCTTTGCCGCTTCGGAGGTATCGATGCCCAAAATGTTGGCGTGGGAGACCTTGGCCTGCACGAGGGCGAGTTGCAGTGTGTCGGGGGGCATTTTTAGGCCGGCATCCGCACCATAGTCGAAGGTGCCGGTCACCTTGGCAATGGCTGAGGGGCGGGGGTACTTGCTGCCCCAGATGCGGCCGTCGGCCGGCATCTTGAATTCCAGCTCCTCCATGGTCATTTCGCCGCGCAGGACCTTGGCTGCGTCCATCACCGCGTCGATGACCGGCTTGTAGCCGTTGCAGCGGCAGGCATTGCGATTTCGGGTGAACCAGCGCCGTACCTCTTGGCGTGTGGGCTTCTGGTTCTGATCCAGCAAAGCTTTGGCCGAGACCACAATGCCAGACATGCAAAAGCCGCATTGGGCGGCGCCGCCGGCCACGAGGGCAGCCTGGATGGGATGCAGATTGCCTGGCTGCCCGATCCCTTCCACGGTCGTGATCCTGGCCTCTTCGGGGACGCTTTGCATCTTGGTGACGCAGGAGCGGACCAGCTTGCCGTCGAGAATCACGGTGCACGCGCCGCACTGGGCCGTGCCGCAGCCGATTTTGGTACCCAGCAAGTGCAATTGGTTTCGCAGCACATCGGATAGTGGTGCCTGAGGATCAACGATCAGTGTATGGGTTATGCCGTTCACGATGATCTTCTTCTTGTACATCCGTAGCTCCTTTGGTGGAAGTCTGTCAGAAGTCGCCTCTGGTCCTGCCTCGTTGCAGCTGCAATTCATCGTGACTCGTGTGCTGCTGTGCGCCTCCTTTGCCCCCAACAGGCCGTGTGCAGGCCCGCTGTCGGGGCGATGCCCTACCTATGCCCTCCTATGAAAAAAAAAGTGGCGTCTCGGAAAGAAGACGCCACGATAGAGCTGCTGTGGGTCTTCTTTCCAAACACGGGAGGCGTGGCCGTTTCCCGCCACACCCAATGCCCAGCGTCCCATACGCCTGACGAACTGGTCAGCGCTCTAGGTACGATGGGTCGAAGACTTGATAGCCGCGCAATATACGCCGCCATTATGTATCGGGTCTATAGAAAAAGCAAATCTTCCGGCGGCCAGCCAGATCATGAGAAGGCATGCTCCTGCAATGGTGATAGCGAGCGTGGCAGCATGTGATCGCTCGCCGATGGCCCGGCCAGCAAGCGGGGCTTGACACATGCATAGGCTTGGTTATAATCACCGTGAACAACCAAATAGGAAGCATCTCCGAGCCATCCAGCCTAAGGACGCGTTCTATGGCTGTATGGCCGTCAGGATGGAGATAATCCGTCCCTAGGGCGTCGGGGGAAACCCTTACGCCTCCCGCATTTGGAAAGGAGATGCGCCGGTGAGGAGGCGTTTCTGCTTGTTGCACGCAATGTTGTGGCGCCCCTTTCTGGGGCGCCTTTTTTTGTTTGGGGTTAGCGATCGAGATCGACAAGTGCCTAGAGTGCGGAGAGGTTGATGCTCCTGAAGGTCCGGCAAAGAGCCGTACCGGCGTGGAGACGCAGTGGGAGGACAAGGGACCGACCCTTGGGCGAAAACAGCCCCAGAGCAACATGACGATAGCCAGCCGAGGTGGAATGGTCAGTTCAGCGGAGACACACATGAAAGAGGAGCACAAGTCAGAGCAGGATGCGTTGGCCACCAGCCTGGGCCAGAGGCCAAGTGGAGAGCGATGGGAGGACCTAGAGCAGGCCATCGAGCATTACTGCCAAGCGCTCGAGGTGAGAACGCAGGAGACCTGCCCCACACAGTGGGCCACCACCCATAACAACCTGGGAAACGCCTATGTCGGCCGCACTCGAGGGAGGCGGGCGGAGAACATGGAGCGGGCCATCGAGCACTACCGCCAGGCGCTCATGGTGTACACACGGCAGGACTTTCCCGAACCGTGGGCCATCGTCCAGACCAACCTGGGGGACGCCTATGTCGGCCGCATAGTAGGGGAGCGGGCGGAGAACATGGAGCGGGCCATCGAGCACTACTGCCAGGCGCTGGTGGTGTACATACGACCGGCCTTTCCCGAATCGTGGGCTACAATCCATAACAACCTGGGGAATGCCTATACCGACCGTGTTGTAGGAGAGCGGGCGGAGAACTTGGAGCGGGCCATCGAGCGCTACGGCCGCGCGCTGGAGGTGTATACACCACGGACCTTTCCCGAGCAATGGGCCATGGTTCAGAATAACCTAGCGAGCGCCTACTTTTGCCGCATAGTAGGGGAGCGGGCGGAGAACCTTGAGCGGGCCATCGCATGCTGCTGCCAAGCTCTAACGGTGTACACACGGGAGGCCTTCCCCCTCGACTGGGCCATGGTTCAGAACAACCTGGGTCTCGCCTACAAACAGCGGATTCGGGGGGAGCGAGCAGCGAACCTGGAGCAGGCTATCCAGCACTTCACCTGGGCGCTGGAGGTGTACACACCGCAGGCCTTTCCCGAACCGTGTGCCATGACCCAGAACAACCTGGCGAGTGCCTGTGCCGACTATGCGCGGGCTAGCGTGGTGGTCTCATGAGTATTCCCATGGTCACCTTCGTCGGCCGTTCGGGCTCTGGTAAAGCCAAGCTGTTGGACCAGGTGATTGCTGAGCTGACCCGCCGCGGCTATGGCGTCGCCACGATCAAGCGCCGCCCCAAACCTGGCTTTCAGGTCGATCAGTTGGGAAAAGATAGCTGGCGCCCTGCGCAAGCAGGCAGCCGGCAGGCCATCGTCGCCGCTCCTGGCAAGACGGTCTCGGTCCGTGTCGTGGATCAGGAACTATCGCTGGAAGAGGTTGTCGCCGGCATCTCGGACGTGGATGTAATCCTGGTGGAGGGCTATACGCGGGCGGAAGTGCCGACGATCGAAGTGGTGCGCGCGGCCCCC
>CAYQDH010000601.1:3028-3274 GCA_964416075.1 uncultured Anaerolineales bacterium
GGATGTCGTCGGGCGGCCAGCGTGCCGCATCGCCTTGGTCACCAACCTGGACATGGACCTGGGTGTGCCGCGCTACTCCATGGACGACGCCAGCGGAGTGGCCGACCTGATCGAGAAAAGGTTCCTCAAGGGGGCTGGCCCGCGCCGGGGGGTGCACCAGGCGGGCGGGTCGGTGACTGAGAGAGCGGGCGATGGGGCGTTGAAGACCTCTTTCGCGAATGGACCACCCCCGAAGCAGCCTTCCAG
>CAYQDH010000602.1:0-3272 GCA_964416075.1 uncultured Anaerolineales bacterium
GCTCTTGGATGGCTTCCGAGAGCCAGCCCATGTGCTGCATCTCGTTGATGGCCGCGTTCTGTAGCTCCTCGGCCAACTCCTTTCCCTCAGCCACAAAAGAATGATACAAGTACTGGAGGATCACTGTATACTCGTGCCGAATGCCCGTGTTGAGGATTTCCTCGACGTGTTTGGGAGCTTGCGGGGCCGGGGCCTCCTGCGCCCCCTCTTCCGGCGGCGCCTCGGCGGCGAGCTCTTCAGCGAGGGCAACGAACATCCCCTGGTGCCTGATCTCGTCGTGCACGATGCGCGCCAGCAAGCGCCGGATCGTCGGGTCTTCGATGGCCTGCATGTGGTTGCGGTACTGATCGATGGCCACCTGCTCCAGGGCTACGTCCTTGCGCATCTGATCGGAGGGCGGCGCGCTGGACATGTCGGGGCGCTCGCGCTCCATGGTCGGGTCCCCCCCTAACTCGCCAATGGCATCGGCAAGCCAATCGAGGTGACGCATCTCATCACGGGCGATGCTTTCGATCTCACATGCTTCACCCCCTTCGCCCAATGCATAAGCATGGCGAAGGTATTGGATGATAGCTTGGTGCTCACCTTCCATATCTTCTCTAAGCAAGGCAACGATCTCTTCGTTTGTCATCTATACCTCCCCTAGGACCTAGCCCCACGGCGGAGCCATGTAGTTAACGAGACAGAGCGCCCTCTAATTCGGCGCGATCGAATCCCTCCTTGAGCAGCAACTCGGTATTGGTCGACACCGGGAGTTGGCCATCGATGAAGCGGTTGATGGTCCGTAGGCTGGAACGGTTTCCCATGACGATGGCACCCGTCACACGATCTTGGCGAATGACTAGCTTCTTGTACACACCGGCGCTAGCATCGATCTGACGGACTTCGGCATAGCCTGCGCCTTCGGGGTTCACTTCGCCGACCGAAGTCAGGTCAATGCCGGTTACCTTGAGTGTGGTGCTGGGCACGATATCCTTGTATAACATCTGGCTTTCGCCAACGATCTGTGCGGCGGCCACTCTGGCCTGGGCCAATGCCGCGGGGATAATCCCCCAGGTTCGCGACTGGAACTCGGCGGCATCTCCAACGGCATAGATGGCTGGGTCGCTGGTCTGCAGCGTGTCGCCCACCACCACACCACGATTGCAGGTCAACCCGGCCTCTTGGGCCAAGGCGATACGAGATCGAATGCCCGCAGAGAGGACCACCATGTCCGTTTCCAGGCACTTGCCGCTCTTGAGTTGGACCTTTTCGGCGCGTCCCGGCCCCTCGATGAGGGTGCACGAATCAGAGGTGAGCACCTCGATTCCGTGGTCCAACAGAATTCGCTCGAGAAGGTCGGCGCCTTGAGCGTCGAGCTGCCTGGGCAAGAGCCTGGGCAAGAGCTCGACCACTGTGACTCTCAGGTTGCAGGCACGCAACGCGGCTGAGGTATCGAGGCCTAAGAGACCCCCTCCCAACACGACCGCCTGCTTGCTCTCGCGGGCAAGGCTATGGAGGTTGATGGCATCGCGCATGGTGCGCAGGGTAAAGACGCGCTCGATATCTGCGCCCGCAATGGGGGGCACCCAGGCCGAGGCCCCAGTGGCCAGCACGAGCTTGTCATAGGATATGGTGCTGCTGTCGCAGAGCACAAGCTTGTGCTCCTGGGGCGCCAGCCGGCGAACAGAGCAGTCGAAGACTGTGCGGATGTTTCGTTTCTCGTACCAGTCCGCATCATAGAAAGGCATCTCTTGCGGGCCAACGTGGCCCGCCAGCAGGTCGATGAGGCGTGGTCGAGGGTAGTAAGGGTAGCACTCATCGGTGTAGATGGTGATGTCTACGGAGGGATCGCGTTCAGCTACGAACCGAGCTGTCGTGACACCCGCCACCCCATTGCCGATGATCACCAGTTTCATCCAGCCTCCTGCCAATGGTAGTGATTATGGACGAGCCATTGCACTCGATATTGGTGCGAACCGGGCGACCGCCTTCCCAGGAGCGTCGACGGTCGCCTCAGTCTGATCACACTCGGTCGCTATGCCATCTTTTCGAACATATCTTTGGCCGCGCCACATTCGGGGCAGACCCAATCGTCAGGGAGGTCCTCAAAGGCTGTTCCGGGGGCAATACCGCCATCTGCGTCCCCCTTGGCTGGATCATAAATGTAGCCACAAACGAGGCACTCATACTTGGCCATGTCACTCTCCTTGTCTATCGTCACGTATGATATAGAGGCACCCTACTGCCTCTGGGCAACCGTCGGATGGCCTAGTTCTCTCTATAGACCAGCTCGTCATAGAGGCTTTCGACGCGATGCTTGTGTCCCAGCTCTTCGTTAGCCAGGAAATCAAACAGCTTGGTGGTATCGGGATCATTGGACACGCGAGACAATGCGGAATAGAGCTCGAAACTGGCCTTTTCTCTTTTACCAGCAACAATGAGGATATCCTGGAAATCAGATCCCGTCGCGAGGGCCTCTTCGGTCAAATAATCTGTTATCTTGAGATCGACGAATTTCCTCTGCTGGGTCCTGGTGAGCACTCTGAACACATTGCCCGCCAGCAGCGACTCGAGTCTGTTCCGATGCCCCAATTCCTGAGCCGCCAATTCCTTGAGGAGGTCTTTGGCATGGGGGGTAGCCACGCTCTCTGCTGCCGCGCTATACATGTTGTAGGCATCGATTTCGCGTTGGATCGCCGTGCGTAGGACGTCCTGCATAGGGTTGCTTGCCATCGTCATGAGAACTTCTCCTTTTGGGTTGCGATCTAGAGTGCAACAGCTTTGGCCAAGGGCCTAGGGCTACTGGCGGATGAGCCGCATCCGCGCGGATGAAATTGTAGCGAGAGATTTGCGTAGGCGATTTTAGTGCAATCGCTTTGGTTGGTCAAACGCCACTTGGTCAGGCGGACGGTTACCCTGTGCGGTGTATCCTTTTTCCGAGCCCAGGGCGCCTAGATTCCTGTGGTGATGGGAGAGTGAAGGAGTCAAGGATGCTGGGCGCTGGCCCGGCCAGCGCCCAGTCGGGCTACGATAGGGAGTGGGCCGATAAGCCGAATTCTGTGACCGCTCTGCGAGCCGCAAAGCGGCTCGAAAAGTAGCCAGCGATCATCTATCTGGGACGCCAATTGCTCGACATCTCTAGCGACCTACCCGGGATATCGGACGAGCAGCCCGCGGCGCCGTCAGCAATGCCTCGGCGGCAAGACTGAAGGCGTCGATCCCATGCTTGGTCTTGCTCCTGATGGGGTTTGCCTAGCCACGAAGGTCACCCCCCGTGCTGGTGGTCTCTT
>CAYQDH010000603.1:0-3212 GCA_964416075.1 uncultured Anaerolineales bacterium
GCCAAAAATGTAGGCGGGCACGGCCGAGATGGTCATCAGCGGAGCCACTAGGTACTGTAGGAACTTGGGCGCCTTGGGCCAGGCGATGAGCGCTCCCAAGAGAACACCTAGGGAAAAGGCCACCAGCAGCGTTGTTAGGGCGATGCCAACGCTCCAGCCCACCACCTCCTTGATCTGGTCTATCACGCGCTTGGGAAAGGCCGTAAAGGATTGGCCCAGATCCAACCGGGCCATAGCACCGAGATAGTTCACATATTGCTTCCAGACGGGCTGATCGAGCCCGAACTGCTTCTCATAAGCCGCGATCGTTTGCTCGATGCCGGTATCCACGTATCCGCCAGACGCCGCCATTTGGTAGAGCCGCTGGCGAATGGGGTTGATGGGCGTCATTTTTGGCATGACAAAGTTGATCGTCGCGGCCGTCCACACGACGAGCAAAAGCAATCCCAGACGTCGAAACAGATAGCTTAATCGCACGGCTTGGTCCTCCTTTCTGTGGAGCTCTAAACACAGGCTGACTCGACGACCTGCACTTTCCCCTATGGCCCCGCCCGGTTGATCCCGGCGGAGCCATAGGGGACCTCGAACCCACTGCTCAGCGTACCATCGCGGTATCAGGGAACGCATGACGCTTGAGAGCTACGCGCCCCATCGTATGCCGCAAACCACAGCTACTTCTTGGTCGCCTTGAGGTTGTCAAGGATGCGCGGGAAGGTCAGGTGCCAGAAGGCGCCGTTCAGATACGAGTTCTCCACGGTGGGCCAGCCGGTCCAGTAGGTCTGGTTCATCGGGATACGATGGAACCACTGGATCAAGGGCACACTGGGGAGCTCGGTGAGCCAAATCTCCATGGCCTGTTTCCACAGCTCCATGACCTTGGGGTCGCCCATGGGCACGGCCGACATCTCGTCCAGGAGCGCGGAGTAGGCATCATTGGCCCAGTGCCAGCTGCGTGAGCTGGGCTCGCCTGTCGGCGCCACATAGTCCTTGTAGTACTCCATCGCCGACAGGAACGGGTCGGGGCCAACGCTGCCGCCATGGCCGGTGATGAACCCATTCTTCAGGCCACGGGCCATTTTGTCGCTGTGATCTGTGGGCATGGCGAAGGCGGCATCAAAGCCTGCCTTGCGCAGTTGCTCAGCCAACACCGGGCCGATGTCCGCGTGGATTTGCCAGCCACTCACTTCCATGAGCAGCGACTTGCCGTCCTTGGCCCACATGCCCTTGCCGTCCTTGACCCAGCCCTCTTTAGTCAGCAACTCATCGCACTTGGCAAGGTCGTGCGTGACGGTGGGGTACTTGGTGAAATCCAATGCATCTAGGAAGGGCTTCAGCGACAGATAGTCGGGCAGGAAGACCTTGGTGGGTGTCCCGGCGCCGTCGTAGGCCACATCGATGGCCTGCTGGACGTCGAGAGCAAAACTCACGGCCCAACGCATGTTTGGGGTGTTGTACGGTGGTTCCGCAGTGTTGAAGCCCATGTGGTTTGGCCACCAGTCGATGTATCCATACGGCTTGGCCTTCAACGAATGGGCGACGACGGCCGGGTTCTGCTCCAGGATGGTCTTGATCACGTTGGGGCGCAGGTCCAGGCAAGCATCCAGTTGGTTCTGGATAGAGAGTTGCGCGGCCTTGGTGTCATCTACTGCGGGGATCACCAGGATGCGCTCCACCTCGGGCAACTTGGCGAAGCCGGTCTTGGCCGCCCACCAATCGTCGCGGCGGTCCAAGAACTTTTGCATATTGGTAAAGTAGGTATAGTTGTACGGGCCGGTGACGATGGGCCACTTTTTCTCGGGATCCCAGAAGGTGAACGTGGTGACGTCCTCTACCTTCTCGTAGATGTGCTTGGGGATGATGTACTGGCCCGTGTCGAACTTGAAAGTCAGAAAGTCAAAGAAGAAGCGCGGGTTGGGCTTGGTGAACGTGATCTTGACTGTGTAGTCGTCCGGGGTGGTGACCTCTTTGGTCCACTGCTTGATCACGCTCGAGTTGCGGAGCTTGGGCGCGTACTGGATGCACATGTCCAGGGTGAACTTGACATCCTGGGCGGTGAACGGCGTCCCGTCGCTCCATTCCACACCCTTGCGAATCTTGACTGTCAACTCGGTCTGGTCCGCGCTGTACTCGTGGCTCTCCGCCAGCCAAGGCATCTGCTTATCGGCAAAGGCCGAGTAATATTGCAGGCCCTCGATGCAGGCTGCCTCGCCCTCCTGATGGGTCCAACCCGTGGTCAGGTAGGGGTTTACCATGCCAGCGCGCGACCAGGTGCCGCCGCTGCCGCCAAAGTACAGGACCAACGTCTTCTCGCGGGGTACGTTCTTGAGGCCCACTTGCTTTTCGACGACCTTAGTGACTTCCTTCTGAACCTCGACTTGCTTCTCCACCACGACGGTCTGCTGGACGAGTTTTTCCTGCTCCACGACGACCGTCTCTTTGACGATCTTTTCCACTTCCACGACCTTGGGCTGGCAGGCTGCAAGCGCTGCACCAGCTGTCGTAATCCCGGCTAGCTGCAGGAACCTGCGACGATCGAACTTTCTCTTTTCCATGGTTCTTCCCCTCTAGAGTTTGTGAAACCAAGATGTGTGCCGATCGACAAACAGCGCTACGCTCCGCTCGATCAATGGAATCTCTGTGAGCTCACCCCTTTCGTGACGGCGTCCAGAAACAAAAACAGGCAAAGCACATTACGACAAGTCGGATTGTGCTTTGCCTGCAACCAACGGATTGTGTGCCATACCGATATGCACGCTTGGCTCGATTCATCAATGATGTGTATGGCCAACATGGTCCCTATAGGGGCAGCGTTGCCCCAGAAAAGCCGAGCCGATATCACGGTATTTGGTGTGGAACCTTGCTGACATGTAAGATTCCCACACGACAGTGGGGATGTTATATCCAATCAAGTTTCTTGTCAAGCGCGCGTGTGCCCCTGTGCCCCTTGTTCGGCTACCGATATTCCGGCAGATAGTCGCCATGGGCGGCGATGAGCTCGTCGCAAAGGTCCACGATCTCGTCGATGGTGAGCTCTCCCCCCGTATGCGGATCGAGCATCGCGGCCTGGTAGATGTGCTCTTTTCTGCGGGTCAGGGCGGCCTCGATGGTCAGTTCCTGGACATTGATGTTAGTGCGCGTTAGGGCCGCGCACTGGGGCGGCAAGCTGCCGGCGTACGTGGGCGTGATCCCGTTTCGGTCGGCCACGCACATCA
>CAYQDH010000604.1:0-3202 GCA_964416075.1 uncultured Anaerolineales bacterium
TCTAGCCTTTGCCGACTTGATCGACTGGTAGTCTATTTCACAACAAGCGTTTAAGCCCCATTGCCTTGCCAAAGGAGGAGCCCATGGCCAAAAGTAGGAAGAAAGATCGGGTCTGGATCGTGCGCGCCGTGACGCAGCTAGCCTTTGCCGCCTATGTCCTTTTCGTGGCGGTGAGGCATGGCACCAGCGAGGTGGAAACGGGTTCGCTTCATGCCCTGTGTCCTTTTGGGGCCGTCGAGTCGCTCTGGTCGCTGGTGGTGGGGGGCAAATACCTGCCCAAGATCCATTCCTCCAGTGTCGTGCTCAGTGTGGGCCTGTTGGTGGGCGCGCTGATCGTGGGGGGCGCCTTCTGCGGTTGGATCTGCCCCCTGGGGGCGCTGGGCGATCTCATGGCCTGGTTGCGCCGAAAGCTACGCATTAAAGAGGTTATGGTCCCTGCCAGGCTGGACGGCATCCTGCGCTATGGCCGTTATGTGGTGCTGGCGGGCATCATGGTGGCCACCGTGACCACCGCCACGCTCTGGTTTGCCACGTATGACCCCTACTATGTCATTTTCCGGCTGGGCTTTATCTTTGAGCCCAACCTGTCCACCGATTGGCCCGGCTATCTCATCGCCCTCGGCGTGATTGGGGGGAGCCTGTTCATCCCTCGCGTGTGGTGCCGCTACCTCTGTCCCCTGGGAGGGCTGCTCAGCCTGGTACAGCGCATCAGCCCGTTCAAGGTGCGACGCGATGCCGTGGTGTGCATCGACTGCAAACGCTGCGATAGGGTGTGCCCCGCGCGGCTGGATGTCTCCACTGCCCGCGCAGTAACGCACGATTGCACCATGTGCCTGCGTTGCCTGAGCGATTGTCCCGCCCCGGGGGCGCTCGATGCCACCTTGCGCGGCTACGAAGACAAATCGGCCAAGGCTACGATGGCCAAGGCCAAGTCGGCCCAGGAGGCATGACCCCATGTCCATCAAAAGGTTGATCATCCCCCTCATCGCTATCGTGCTCCTGCTGGGCAGTGTCCCGGTGGGTCAGGCCTTTGGCTGGTGGCAGACCACCGGCAAAGCGCTGACCACCCTGCCAAGCGCCACGACCGAAGACATCAAGGGCTCCAGTTCCTTGAGCCAGGTCTCCACGGCGTTCGGTATCCCTCAGGATGAGCTCTATGCCCTGCTGGGCCTGCCCGCCGATATCTCCCCGGAGACCAAGCTTAAGGAGCTCGAATCGTATAACGAGGTGAGCATGGTGCGCACCAAGGTCGCCGAATACAAGGCCAGTCACCCGTAAGAAGACTTGCTGGCTGTGGAGGTTGTCCTTGTCATCGCCCATCCTAGCTGACGCTGAAGAACACCCCCCACTCAGGCAGCGCCTCTGGCAGGTGTGCCTGTTGTTCCTCAAGCTGGGCGCCATCGGCTTTGGCGGCCCCGCGGTGACCATCGCCATGATGGAGGACGAGGTCGTGACGCGCCGCTGGCGGGGGTGTTTTTGCCCTCGTTCCTCTTTGTGGCGGCCCTCAGCCCCATCGTGCCGCGTTTCCGCCGCTCCCCCTGGGCGGCGTCCTTCCTGGATGCGGTCAATGTCTGCTCCCTTGGCCTGATGGCCGCCGTAACGGTCGAGCTGGGGGCGACGATCTTGCGAGATTGGCCTTCCGTGCTGATCGCCTTGGCCGCCGCTGCCGCCGCGTTGCGCTGGAAGCTCAACAGCGCTTGGCTGGTCCTAGGGGGCGCTGTGGTCGGCTGGTTACTATCTATTTACACTGCGATCTAGAGAGGTTATCATGGGCACATACCCCCGAGGAGGTGAGCCATCATGCAACCGATGACCGGCCGTGAGCGTTTCTCATCCATGCTCAGCTTTGGCGCTGTGGACCGCGGCTTTAATTTCGAGCTGGCGCTGTGGGTGCAGACCGACGATCGATGGCAGGAGGAGGCCCTGCCCGATGATGTATATATCAACCGCAGCCTGATGCATGGCAGCGCGTTCTTGGGTCTCGACCGGGTGGAGTATTTCCCCATCAAGGTCACCGAGATGTTCCCTCGCTTCAAAGAGGAGACCCTGGAGGAGACCGAGCGCTACCGTGTGATGCGTTTTGCGGATGGACACATCACCAAGGCGCTCAAAGAGGGGGAGGCCGGGGGGATGCGCATGTCCATGGACCAGTACCTCTCCTTCCCCGTCACCGATCGCGAGACCTGGCAGGATGTGAAACGCCGCTACCGCCCCGGGTCGCCGGCTCGCTATCCCGAGTGGTGGGCCGACGTGGTGCGCTGGCTGGGGGGGCGCGACTATCCCCTGGCGCTCACCCCCAATGGATGCTTTGGCCTCTATTCTTTTATGCGCCGCCTGATGGGCACCGAGCTGGCCTGCACTATCTTTTACGACGATCCACCCCTGGCCGAAGAGATCCTAGAATACCTGACCGACTATTTTATGCGCATCATCGACCGCGTGCTGCAGGACGTGCAGGTCGATTTTTTCAACTATTTCGAGGATTTCGCCTACAACGCGGGACCCTTGGTGGGGCCGAACATCGTCAAGCGTTATTTTGTGCCGCGCTATCGGCGCATCAACGATTTGATACGTTCGCACGGGGTCAAGCATATCTGGCTGGATAGCGATGGTAACCCCGAGGTGCTCATCCCTCTCTTGATGGATGCGAGGATCACCTGCCTGTGGCCCTTGGAGCGAGCTTCGAACATGGATCCGTTAGCCATCCGCGCGCGCTATGGCCACGACCTGGCCTTGGTGGGGGGCATCGACAAGCGCGCACTGGCCCGAGACCGCAAGGCCATCGATGAGGAGCTGTACCGCCATGTGCCCCAACTCCTCGAGGACGGGGGCTATATCCCGACCGTCGATCATGCCATCCCGCCGGATATATCTTACGACAACTGGATGTACTACCTGGAGGTCAAGCGCAAGCTGCTGGGATATTAGGCCCGAGTGGGAAAAGAGCGCGAGTGGGAGGGCGCTCGCTGCGAGCGCACCTGATTATTTCAGACCCCCAATGTTGTCGACATAACAAGACGTGTGCAGGACTTTTCCCGCACACGTCTTGTTTATCATGCCTCCTGGGAACTAGGGGCTCTAGCCCTTGGGAATCGTGTACTCTACAAGGAGCAGCGGCGCTCCCGCGTGATCCCCATCGTAGGATGAGGCGATGCGCCTGCCGCTGCCGGTGATGATGATGACCATGGCGTTGCCTCTGGAC
>CAYQDH010000605.1:0-2026 GCA_964416075.1 uncultured Anaerolineales bacterium
TGGTGGTTCCGGTGATCCTGGTGTTCCTGGTGTGCCAGCGTTACTTTATCGCCGGCATCACCATGACCGGCTTGAAGGGCTAGCGTTCGGACACGTTTAGGTCGTACAAATCTTTATCAAGGAGTTGACGCTGTGAAGATTCTGGTAACTGGCGCTTCGGGACGTGTGGGGGCCAACCTGACCAAGGCCCTGCTCGATCGCGGTCATGCGGTGCGCGCGTTCATCTTCCCACAGGATGTATCTCGCATGCACAAGTTGGATGCCTACGATGTGGAGATCCAGCAGGGCGACCTGCGCAACTATGACGATGTGGTCCGCGCCGTCAAGGGCATGGATGCGGTCTATCACATCGGCGCGGCCATGATCGGGCCGTTCCAGAATGCGGACTATTTCGACATCAACGCCAAGGGTACCTTCAACGTGGCGGAAGCGGTGCGCCAGAATTGCCCCAACCTGCACCGCCTAATCTACGCCGGCACCGATGCCACCTATCCCACCTTCCCCGATACCGGGCCGGAGGAGGCCGCAACCGAGGACATGAACGTAGAGCCCACTGGGCTTTACGCCCTGTCCAAGTGGGTTGGCGAGAAGATGGTGATGAACCACTATCGCCAATATGGCACCCCCACGGCGATCTTTCGTTTTGCCTGGGTTATCGGCGCGGGTGAGATACTCGACCCCAACTATACGCGCATGTACTGGCTGAGCAAGGTGCGCGCGCAGTATGCGGCCGGGCGCGGCAAGAGCGCCGAGGGCGACCAGGTCGCCGACCAGCTCGACGCGCTGTGGCCGGGTGAGGAACGCTTGCTCGTCACCTACTCCTCCTCGGGCAAGTCGCACAGCATGTACTTTGTGGATGTGCGCGATCTACTGCAGGGCCTGCTCCTGGGCCTGGAAAAGCCCGAGGCGGTGGGCCAAGTGTTCAATCTGCCCGGGCCGCGCCGGTTCCTCACCAGCGAGGTGGTCCCTTATATGTCGGAGCGCATCGGTATGCCTTATGTGGAGATACACCTGCCGTGGCCGGCCAGCTATCGTGGGCTGAGCTGGGAAAAGGCGCATCGCGTGCTCGGCTACACGCCCCAGCATGACATGGATAGCATGGTTGAGCTGGGTCTCAAGATGCGGCGTGGCGAGCCGATCGACCTCATCCCCACCGGCGTGCCCTATGGCAGTGCCTGATCGGCGCGCCCAATCTACAACGAACGCTGGCGGCCTCGCAGGCCGCCAGCGCGCTTGGCCATCACAACCCGGCGCCGCGAGCGAGTCCGTCATCCTGCATGATGAGGCCCGAGCGCGAATCATGGCGGGGATGGACCTTGTAGCCGCCGCGGTCCGCCCCACGCTGGGACCCACCGGCCGCAATGTGGCTGTGGATGGCCGCAGCAAGGGCGCCACGGTACGCTATGGCCCGCCGCAGGTGAACGCTCAATGCCAGGCCATCATCCGCGACCTGGAGCTGCCTACGAGGCCCGAGAACATCGGCGCCGAGCTGCTGCGCCAGGCCGCCCGCCGCACTGATGACCTGGTGGGCGATGGTACCGCCACCACCATCGTCCTGGCGCACGCCCTGGTTCGCCATGGCATTACCCAGATCGCCGCGGGCGCCAACGCCATGATGCTCAAGCGCGGCCTCGAGGCTGCGGCGCGAGCCGCCTCGCAGGCCATCCTGGGCTTGGCTCGGCCCCTTGCCGGCGCCGAGACCACCCGCCAGGTACTGGCCTCCGCCGCCCACTCGGACGAGATCGCTGAAGCGCTGCTGTGGGCTGTGGATGAGGTGGGGCCGGATGGCCTGCTGATGGTGGAGCGCTCCGCCGAGACGCTGGGGATCATGGTGGAGGTGGCGCCCGGTTACCAGTTCGATCGTGGCCTTATCTCTCCATTTTTCGTTACCGATGCCACCCAGGAGGCGGTCACGCTGGAGGAGCCCGTCGTCCTATTGAGCGAGGAGCCCCTGAACCAGATGGCCGAGCTGGCGCGCCTGTTGCGATTGCTACGCGCCGAGGGGCGGCGCAGCCTGTTGGTGATT
>CAYQDH010000605.1:2036-3184 GCA_964416075.1 uncultured Anaerolineales bacterium
GCTGGCCCTTGCCGCAGTGCGCCCCCCTTCCTACGGTGAGGGGCGGCAAGTGATGATCGACGATCTGGCCGCTTATACCGGTGCTCGAGTGTTCGGGGCGGCGCGCGGCCATCGTCTGCGCGACGCGACGCTGGCCGACCTGGGGCGCGCGGGCGAAGCGCATATCACGCTGGGCGCCTCCACGCTCTTCGACGGCGGCGGCGACCCCGCAGCTATCCGCGCGCGCATTGCCGAGCTTCGCGAGCGCCAGCACAGTATCACCGATGCTTATGATACGGAGCAGCTCGACCGGCGCATCGCTCAGCTGGGCGGTGGGCTGGGCCACGTGCAAGTGGGTGGCGCTACCGAGAGCGAGCGCGATAATCGCATGGAGCTGGTGGAGAACGCCCTCACGGCGCTGCGTGCCACTATGTCGGAAGGGGTGGTGGCGGGCGGCGGCGCGGCCTATGTCGCCGCGGCGGACGCCCTCGACGACCTCGATCTGGGCCCCGATGTCGACAGCGACGTGCTCCAGGGAGTGGTGGCCGTCCGGCGCGCGCTGGCTGCGCCACTCCGGCAAATCGCAGAGAACTGCGGGCAGAGCGGCGCCGTGGTGCTGGCCGAGGTGCAGCGCCTGCAGCGTGTTACGGGCGACCGCGCCATCGGCTACGACGCGCGCACCGGTGCCTATGGAAACTTGTTTGCTGCCGGTGTGGTGGATCCCTGCCGTGTGGTGCGCGCTGCGCTGGCCAACGCTGTAAGCTGTGCTAGCATGGTCCTCACCACCGAGGCGCTGGTGCTGGCGCCCACGCCGCCCCTGTCGCCCGAGTCGCGCGCCGCCGCTCGTCGCCATCTGGAAATGATGAAAGGGCGATTCTGAAAGCGTACGAGAATGGCATAGAACGTCGGGCCTGCCTCTCATAGCACAGGCTGTGGTCTGCGACACGAAACGTCGGCATGTTTATCGAAATGCCGACGTTTCGTATAATGAGAGTATGATGGATTCGATGCCGAGACTCAGCAGTTCGTAGGGGTACTTGAGCGTGTTCAAATGGCCATCCTCTGATACGGCCACAGGATTCGCCATGGCAACCCAGATATTGGAGGCCTCGTGATGCAATATCGTACCCTCGGCGCCACCGGCTTGCGCCCCTCAGTGGTGGGGTTGG
>CAYQDH010000606.1:0-3178 GCA_964416075.1 uncultured Anaerolineales bacterium
CCTCCTCCAGCGGGACCACGTGCGTTACCAGCGGCTGGGTGTCGATCAGCCCGTCGGCGATGAGCTGGATGGCCACAGGGAAGGGGTCGCGGATGCGCGCGCTGGGTGACGAGCAGACCACTGTGAGCCCCATGCCATGCCAAACGTCGCCCGGGAAGGTGGCCTGGCCGTGGATCCACCCGAACATGTTGATGCGCCCGCCGCGCTTGACGATGCGCGTGCTCAGGTCCAGTCCGGCCTGCGCCCCGGAGGCATCCACCACGCAATCGATGCCCAATTCCTTCAGCTCGCGCACCCGGTCATCCAGGCCGGGCGCGGCCGAGTTGATCAGGCGCTGCGCCCCATAGCGCTTGGCCAGCTCCAGGCGCTGGGGCACGATATCGATGGCGATCAGCTCCTGGGCGAAGGAGCGCCCCAGGCAGGCCGCTACCAGCAGGCCCATAAAGCCGCAGCCCACCAGCGCCACCCGGTCCCCGATGTGCAGGTTGCAGTGGTCGGTCCCCGTCACCGCGCAAGAGAGGGGCTCCACCACCCAGTATTCATCGGGCAGGCGCGAAGGGGGCATGAGGTAGAGCGAGTCGGCCCGGTCGTTGTGCACCGTGGCGAACCCACCCCCGGCCACGCGGTCCCCCTCATGCAGTGAGGTAACCCCATGGCCCACCTTGATCACAGTGCCGATCCCCTCGTGCCCCGGAGGCGCCGCCGAGGGCGCGTTCGAGCCATGGCTGTAGGTGTAGAGGTCCCAGGCGCAGATGCCGCAGGCGGATCCCTGCACCTGCACTTCGCCCGGCCCCGGGTCGGGCACGTCGAATTCGATGATCTCCAAACCACCCGCTGGCAAATACTTTACATTGCGACCCTTCATCTTGACTCCTTCGTAAATGGTCGGCGAGCCTTCGCCTTGCTTCTCCTGTACGGCGGGCATCTTGCCCGCCCCGTCTCATCGACAACTCTCTCGAACATGTACGGCGAGCCTTTGGCTTGCCTCTTCTGTACAGCGGGCATCTTGCCCGCGCCACTCTCTATGCAGCGCCCCTGCTCCATGTCCATCCGCAGCCGTGAGCCACGGCTCATCGACAACCCCTTGCTTTGGTTGCGATCTTTCGGCCACTCGCTCAGTATAACCCTATCACATCTTGGGCGCCATCCATCGCTCCGCGCCCCTCGTGGCGTAAGCTTTTGCGCAAACCACTTGTGCAAACCGCCTGCTATAATAGGTGTAGGTCCTATGTTCTTTTCCGGCTCTGACCTATCCTTGCTTGCAGACCGAGACAGCCCATCCATGACCAGCCCCATCCAGTCTGCTACCCACCACACATCCTGCGCCGCTCGTGCCGCCCGGACCACGGGGCTCCAGGCCCGCTCTTCCTCTCCTCGGCGCATCGCCACCATGGGCGTTCTACCAAACGAACCCATTCGCGTCGTCCGGACCGCGGGGCTCCTCGGTTCGCTGCGAAGCGCGGCCCGCTTTTCCCCTCCTCAGCGCATCGCTTCCATAGCGCTCTTTACCAAACGAACCCATTTTCGTCGTCCGGACCGCGGGGCTCCTCGGTTCGCTGCGAAGCGCGGCCCGCTCTTCCCCTCCTCAGCGCATCGCTTCCATAGCGCTCTTTACCAAACGAACCCACTTTGCCCGGAGCGCCTCCGGCCGGCCTGGCCGGACCCCAGACTACGCGTGGTGGCCCTTAGCTACCACCTCAATCACTCCAATATCCCTTGGCTCTCGCCAGGCGCAGGTATCGTTCCGGATCCTCCACCACAGCGCGGATCAGTTGCGCATAGTAGGCATAGTTTTCCAGCGACACATCCGGCGGCACCAGGTGATCGATCTGTGGAAAGTAGCCGCCCTGCGTGCATAGCCAGGGCACCTTGGAGAGCACCTCGCGCTCGATGGCCTCTTTGCCCTGGGCGAGGGCGCGCTTGTCGATCCCGCCCTGGATGATCAGGCTCTGCCCGTATTTGCGCCGCGTGGCCACGGGGTCGCAGCGGGCGGCCACCTCGAACGGCCGCAGGCCGGTGATCCCTGCCTCCAGCCACAGGGGGATCAGCACATCGTTGTTGCCGTCGCTATCCACGATGATATGCTGCACACCATGGCTGTGCAAGAGGTCGGCGATGCGCTTCAGGCGGGGTAGCATAAAGCGGCGGTAGGTGGCCGGCGAGCAGAGGGGGCCCATCACCCCGGCCATATCCTCCCAGTAAAAGGCCCACTCGAAGCGGATGCGCTGCAAAAAGGGGGCCACTGTCTCGATGACGAATTCAGTGATGTGCTCGCACATCTCGTCGACCAACGCCGGGTCGTCATAGAGCAGGTAGGAGAGGCGCTCCACCCCCAAAAAGCTGCGCGGCCAGCCGTAGAGTGACCCACATTGGATGCTTAGCGGATAGTCGCGCCCCTCCACCGAGCGCACATAGGCCTCGAACGTCTCGCCCATGGGGAACCGGCCCGGCGCCCGTGCATCGAGGCGCGGCTTGATGATCGTCTCCCAGTCGCGGCGGCCGCGCATGGGATAGGCGATCCATGCGGGCATGCTCTGCTTGGGGTCGTCGGCAAAGAGCCTAACGGTGTTGCCCTCTTCGTCGCGCACCACTCGATAGGTGGGCGTCTCTTCCAGCACGATGCGTTGCAATGGCGGCACGAGGTGCGGTCCGTAGGGGCCCTGCATGGCCACCGGTCCCTCGCCCATGTGATCGGTGTGGAAATAGCCGACCAGACTCACGTCGGCGGGCAAGCCCTCGTTTCGCCAACGCTGCACGGTGCTCTCCCAGGCCCAGGGCGGCAGGATAAAGGTGCGATCCACCGGTTGAAAGCCGGCGGTGGCCAGGAAACGCTCGCGCTCGTTCATCGCATGGCCCCCTATGCCAGCGGCGGACGGCCGAAATAGGCCTGGCTCTTGTTCCAGGCCTCGACATAGCCGAACCGGCGGACCAGCTCCTCCCAGGGTAAAACCCCACTCTCGCGCGGCACACCATCGTGCAGGGCGATGAAATCGTCCAACGTGGCCAGCAACTCTTGTTTGAGAGGCGCCATGGCGGGATCAGCGATCAGGTTGCGCATCTGGTAGGGGTCCTGCTCATTGTCGTACAGGGCGAACCCCTCGTCCAACGCGCTGCGCGCCAGTGTGTAGCGCTGGGTGCGCACGCCGCGCCATTCCGTCCCGCCGCGGTCCATGGCCTG
>CAYQDH010000607.1:0-3178 GCA_964416075.1 uncultured Anaerolineales bacterium
AGCGCGAAGGCTGGTGGTTCCCCGCTGAGAGCGCATCCAGCCCAATATCTGGTTCAGCAAGAGCGAGACGAAAAACATGCGCTCGGGGTCGCTGAGGTGCGCGATAGAGAAAATGCTAACTCGGGGCTTGCCTTCCGCCGTGTACAGGATTTCGTCGATATTCAGAGGCTCTCCCTCCAGCCAAGCATTGAAACCTGGCGAAGCCACCAGGTTATTTAGCGCCATAACCAGGCCAAAGCGTTCCTTGGCAGGGTAGAAAGACTCTAGGTCGAGCACCCCCACCCGGGTGAACGGAGGCGTCTGCACCTGCTGAATCAGCGCCGCCAGGTCAAGGTCGCGCCCCTCTCTCCAAGCCTGGTCGAGCACTGTGGAAAGCAGGATGTGCTCCCGACTCTGAATAGGATCCGCCTCAATCCCCAGCAGGCCCAGCAAGCTTGTCGCCGTGGTGCTGACACGCTCGCGCATCAGATCGCTATCGTTCAGGATATCCTCGCCCGGCGCAGCGAATGACCGGAGAATGGACACCGGAATACCTGCGGTGCTGCCCGGGGTGTAAATGACAAAATCGGCCGCATCCTTAAGCGCCCGGATGCGTTCTCCGCTCTGGCCCCAGTCGGCCAGCCCCTTCTTCCAGGTGGTTGCCTGCTGCCCGGCGTATTCCTCGACCGATAGATCCTTCTTCCGAGCCTCGTCCGCATTCACCCAGGGCGCGAAATCCTCTCCCTTGAGGTCAGGGAAGGTCAAAAGCAAATTGGTCAGGTCTCCCTTGGGATCGATAGCGATAACCGGAACGCTATCGAGAGCCGCCTCCTCGATCAGGCCTATCCCCAGGCCCGTCTTGCCGCTCCCCGTCATGCCCACGATGACACCATGTGTCACCAGGTCCCGCGAGTCATAGAGAAGCATCTCATCCTGCAGCTTCCTGGACTCAAGGTCGTACAGCCGACCCAGATAGAATATGCCTAGCTTTTCATAATTGGCCACAGCCATGGCTCTCCTTTCTTCAAGAGTGTATCGCCAAGCTTGATGCTGCTTTGGGGCAGACGCGGCCAACCCCACGGTCTTGGATCCATCCTACTTGGACAAGGACACAAGCACGACAGTCCTATGTTGGCCACGAAGAACCCCTGTACCATCGTACACCACCGGACCTCTCCATGGAACGCCAGCACCTATAGACGCAAGTCCGGATTCTGCGGGCCATAGTGGCGCAGCATGACGATCGGATCGGTCTCGCTTGGGTTCACAATATGCACCCCTTGTCGAGCCGCATCCTCTGTGACAAAGAATTCGTCGCTGGTAAGCTGGCCAAAGCGTATCATGGCCGGCGACTCACAATCCCAAACACCCATCCGACCATGTCCTTGCAGCAGGATGAGACCATAGCACGCCGAATCCACCAGCGTCACACTACGCCCAGGTAGGATCGTAGTTTCCTTGGCGCTGAACTCTGGACTGCGATAGGCTACCCAGTAATCCAGGCACCCCTCGCTCGCCATCTCGCCCACAGTACGACATGCCTGGGGAGCCATGAAACGATGGCTATAGAATTCGGGATCCAGGTTCAGGTCCCAATCGATCATATTGACGATATAATCCAGATCCTGTTTGCGCGTCTCCGGCACATCCTTGACGAGCAAGTCCCAGGAAATAGGCACATCGCTGACCAGCGACTGAAACATGGCAAAGACATCGCTCGCACTTTGAGGCTCGTAGGTGCAAAGGCTTCCCGGAGCGTGGAGCACACCCGCCGGAACATCCCAGCCCGTGCCTGGTTCCAAGCGATAGGCCTTGGACAGGTTGGTGATCTTGTTATCGCCACGATTCCAGTTGCGCAGGCATTCGATGACGTTCTCGCGCGTGGTTCCGGGCTCGAGGCCGAAAAACGTGTAGGGGAAATCGCCCCCGTGATTGTTCAACTGGCGCGGGAAAAAGTAGGCCTCGGGTTTCTGTGATCGAGAAACACGCCCCGCATCTATGGCCATCTGGTGCAGATGATGTGGTAGCGGCCCTTTGTTATCAAAGAACTTGCTATACATTGGCCAGCGACCATAGGCGTCCATCAATCTGGCACCGATGATCTGCCTTCCAGCCAAAGCGACGGCGTCGCGCAGCAAGACCCTCTGCGTCACATCACCATCTTGCCACACGATATAGCTCAGTCCTTCATCGGGCGTCGTGCCTGGACCATTATCGGCTGGCGTGGTAGAAGAGAACCAGCGCTCGTCGATCCCGCCCCTGTCCGCGCCAAAAGCATAGTAGTCATCCGGATGCAGTTTGATGCGGCGTCCAGGAATGCAGAAGGAGCGCGGCACCCACGTGGGAGCCAGGCGTAACACGCCAGCCCCGTGGTCTAGTGCTGCTTGCACCAGATTCTCATCGTTCATAGTTTGCTGTCCTTCCTCTATCTATACACAATAAGGAGAGGTTTGCGATACCCACGTGCTAGATGGAGACATCTAGAGCATTTGAGGGCACACACTGCCGGATCCCAAAGCACACAAGGGTCATACGCTAGTATCCCCAAATGCTGACGACGCGACCTTGCGGGTCCACGAGCTGGGCCGCACCGCCCGAGTCTGTCCACCTATAACCGCGCGTCCACTGTAGATCGGTTGGTCTGCTCTCAAATGAGTCGGGGCCGCTATGCACACGTACCCAAGCCCCTGCAGCCAAAACAAAGGCATAAGGGAAGCTATAGCGGTAATCGCTGTCCAGCCTTTCGATCTTCCATCCGGTCATATCCACGGCGCCAGAGGGCTCATAACTCGTGATCTGCACATACTCGTCCCCACCTTTGTATTGCAGATGCGTGATACGCAGGTCGTAAGGCATCGACCGTGTTGGTGTGGGAGTCTCAGACCCGCTCAGCGTCGGCGTGGCCGTCTTGGTGGGCTCCGGCGTGAACGTGCTCGTTGGCGGGGCAGGGGTATTTGTCGACGTTGGCGACCCGCTCGGTGTCGGCGTCAGAGTTCCGGTGAGCGTCGGCGTCCTTGTTGCCGCCGTGGTCATCGTGGGCGTCGGGGTGACTGTGCGCGTCGGTGTCCTGGTGGCCGTTGGCATCTCTACTGCTGTCGAGGTTGGTGTCACACTCGGCCATTCCGTCTCGGTCGCCGTTGGCGTGACGCAACCGGCCCATAGGCCACGGTTGGCCTGTTGCGCATCGTGTTGGGCCTGG
>CAYQDH010000608.1:0-3176 GCA_964416075.1 uncultured Anaerolineales bacterium
TGGGCGCCAGGTAGGCTAGGTGGCGAAGCTGCAAGTCGCGCGTCATGACGAAAAAGCTCAGCGCGGTGGGCAATTGCAGGGCGAACAACCTGACGTCCCATCGTTCAGATCGCCACCCCAAGGCGATCCCGGCCGCCACCAGCAAGACATACACGGGCTGAGAGACGATTCCCGACCAGAATAGATCGAGAGCCTTGACGACCACCTGCAGAAACGGGGTCCCACTTCCCTGGCGCACATGGTGCCCCAAGACAGCGGCCAGGAAATTCGGCGCGAGCGTCGTGAACAGGCCGCCTAGGACCAACACGACCAGCAGAAAAGGAATGCTGATATGCAGCAGCCTGATGAGGTGCTCGCGCCATCTGCGCGTGCGCCACCCCTCGAACAGCATAAAGAGCCCCACCCCAGCCATGGGTAGCGCGCCAAAAAGCTTGGACATCATCGATAAGCCAAATGCCACCCCTGCCCACGCCAGCGTCCTGCGCTGCCCCGTAGGATATCCCCGCACAAACAGGTAAAAACCCAAGGCGGCGAACAGCAGCATGGGCGCCTCGGGGCGAAAATAGCGCGCGGCCCAAAATATGTCTCGATGGACTAAGAGTAGGGGTAGGGTGATCCACGCCGCCAGCGGGCGCCCCATGCGCTTCAGGGTCAGAAAAAGGAGTATGATGACGCCCAGGCAAAGGGCGAGCATATACAGCCGCGCCGCCAGGACGGAGAGACCCGTCAGCCCCAAGACCGCGGCGCCGGGGTAAAGGAAGAGGGGCAGTTGCGGCGTCAAAAAGTCGCGGTAGGGTAGCTCGCCCAGGGAGATGCGCCAGCCAGCATAGAGGTAGCCCCCCTCGTCATCATAGGCCAGCCACCCCATATAGTTCTGTGTAAGATAAAACACGCCCAGGCCTAGCGCGGCGATCAGCAAAGCGGCCTGCCATTGCGCCAGGAGTGAACTGATTCTCTTACTCATCTCAACCTACTCCCAGTTTGCCGTGTCACGGCACCGTAATCTCCATATCGAGCAAAAGCCGATCATCGGGTTGTGGCGCGCCCCGGCTATCCGCGACGGGCAGACGCCGTCCCTCCGCCGAGGGATCGTACATCCCGATGGCCAGGCGGTAGCGCCCCCTCGGGGCATCGGCTGCCACGGGGATGCTATAGCGATCCACGATCACCTCGTCGGTGCGCCAGCGCTCCGTCGTATAGTAGCCGTCCAGGGGCAAGGCGTCCTTCTGGCCCCACAGCTTGCCATCCGCCCCCAACAAGTGCACGAAGACCTTGTACTGCCCCTGGATCGGCTGCCGCGCGCGCCAATACAGGGTCAGTGCCACCGCCTGACCGGGATGCACCTCGCTAGCCTCCAAATCGTAGCCCAGCAGAGCGACTTGCTCCCCCAGCCGTGCCTCTTGCCGGTGGCCCATCGCGGGGGGCGCGTAATAGTGGCCCTCGATGCGCAACGCGGCCAGGTCGATCAGCCCGGCCACGGACTCTCCGCCTTGGTCGAGCAGCGCCAAGGTCAGGCGCGCGTCTGTTGCCGGTGCGTCCTCTGCAATACGCAGGTCATAGGGCCGCCCGATCGTTTCCCCGGCCGGCCAGCGGCTCGTGGGGTACGACTCTCCGGCGAGGGCGAAATCTCCTTGCGCCAAGGGGGGGAGATCATCCCCCAGTACCTGGATGCGCGCCCGATAATCGCCACGCGGCTGAGCGGTGGCCTGCCAGAAGAGAGAGAGGGAAAGCGGTTCCCCAAAGCGCACGGCCGTGCGCTCCAGGCTCCACCCGAGCAGGCGCAGCTCGGGGGTGAGCTGTATCTCTCGCCGCTCCCCGATGGGCAACTCTGCCACCTCCGGATGCCGTGGCGACGGGACGACCATCGTGGAGCCCATGAGGCCGCCGTTTTCCTTCTCCGTCGACACGAGGGGCAGGGGCTCGCGGCTCACCCGGTCATAGACCGCCACGCGGAGGACATAGTCCCCGGGTGGCGTGCCGGGGGAGATGTCGACCGCCACGTGGCTCGTGCCCTGGTGGTCGCCCTCCCACAGGCTCGTGGGCACCAGCGACTCGTCACTGATCCAGCGATCCCCCTGGCCCCAGACACGCCCCGCCTGGTCCACCACCTTGACCGACACGGCATAATCGCGCTCCACGGCCCGCAGCGCGCGCCAGTGCAGAAGCAGCCCCAGGCCACGGCCCCATTGCACCGCGGGCTCAAGCGCCGTATAGCCCGAGAGCAGCAAGTCATCGCCAAAACGCAGGTCCAACGGGCGCGTGGGCTGAACCTGGTCACCAAAAGTGTCCGCGCCACGGGTTTGCCAGAGCGAGAGGCGGATATCGCTGTAATCGCGCTCGTCGAGCTTGAAGGCGTGCGTTTCCCACAGAAAGTCGGCCCATTCCAGCCCGGGGCCGGCATCCTCATCCGGGTAACGCACATACCAGATGCGCTGTGCCCCACTGGTTGCCGTCCGTAGTGCGCCGAGGATCTCTTGCTGATCGTTAGTGAGGGACAGTGTCTCCATGGGCAGGGGGCCGTGGTAGTGCTTGGCGAACAGGCTCGGCCGACTGATGACGATACGGTCTCTACTCACATCGCCCTCGGCGTCGATCTGGGAGGTCGGTCCCTCATGAGCTGTATTGGCATAGATCCAGGCATAGTCGATGCCATGCAGCCGGATCACGGTGAGGGGCTGTTCGGCGAGGTAGTAACGCTGCAACAGCCCTGCGTCCAGTCCCCTCTGCACCTCGTTGACATAAAAAATGACATAATCGGTGGTCGCAATGTCATAGTCATCGCTGCTGCCGGCCTGCCCACGGTACTGCGAGGCGAGCGGGGCCACCAGGCGGTTGATGGCCCTATCCTCGGGCTGCGCGGGCTGATCATTCAAAAAATCCACGGCTTGGTCGAGGCCCTCACCCCAGCCCACCAGGATCTTGCTCACGGCAGCGCGGCCCCCACCCAGGAGGGGGTTATAGTAGGTCAGGTAATAGGGTGCGTGGGGCAGGATGGTCACGGCGCCCAGGGCGAGCCCCCCCACAGCCACTCCTGCAGCCAGCCCGTGTCGCAGGCCTTCCCGCCGGACAAGCCCGGGGAACACTCGGCTGGCCAGCCATCGCCCACTGAGTCCCAAGCCCAGGGCTGCCGTCACTTGCAGCGGAGGGAAGGCGGGCAGGATATAGCGATCGAACTT
>CAYQDH010000609.1:0-3169 GCA_964416075.1 uncultured Anaerolineales bacterium
GGCAGCGGTCGCCCAGGCCCGCGGCGGCAATGCGCTCGTTGGCCAATTGGGCTTGCGGCGCGCTCAATGTGATCCCCGTGCCATCCACCCCATAGCGCTCTACCGCGTGGAGGACGAGCCCTCCCCACCCGCATCCAATATCCAGCAGGCGCTGCCCTGGCCGCAACCGGAGCTTGCGGCAGATATAGTCCAGCTTCTGCGTCTGTGCCGTATCCAGGCTGTCATCAGGAGACCGGAAGTAAGCGCAGGAATACACCATTTGCCGATCTAGCCACAGCGCATAAAAGTCATTGGACACATCATAGTGATAAGAGATGGCCTGCTGATCCCGCTCCAGCGAGTGCTGTCGACCCCGTAGCTTGGCGGCGCCTCGGCGGTCGGTGCGGGTCCTTGCCGGGGCAGGCAGACGCAAGAGATCACGTGCCAGTCGCAATTGGGCGCTTCGATCGGTTACGACCTCTGTCAATGTTCCCGCCAGCTCAAAGACCGCCTCCACGCCACCCTGGATGTCGATGTCATCGTAGAGATAGGCCTCGCCCAACCCCACTTCGGTCCCCGGTAGCAGCATAGCCCGCAGTGCGCCCGGATGCTTGAGCACCAAGGTACTGCCGCGCGGGGTCGCATCGGGCCAGGGTGTGCCATCCCAGAATCGAACGCCTACCGCCTTGGCCTGCGGCCCGATGAGCTGATCCAATAAGCTGATGCTGATTTCCTTTGCATCTGTATCGGACATAGCTGACCTGCCTCCTTATGAGAAACAACCTGCGCTCGGTGACCACCTCGCGCTCCTCATACGGTGACGCACTATTGGCGATGTTTGGTGCGCGCGATGATGTGCTCCTGCATCTCCCGTTCCAGAAGGATGAACTGTTGGCTAAAGCCAGAGACACGCACACAGAGGCTACGGTAGTGCTGGGGATCGGCTTGGGCCTTGCGTAGGACATCTGCACTCACCACGTTCCATTGCATCTGCCCCACGCCCTCTCGAATGGCGGTCTCAACCAGATCAGTAAACTTGGCCCTTCCCTCGCCCTCCAAGAGGGCAGGGTCTACCTCAATGATCGCCGAACTGCTCGCTGCAGCCATGGCATGAGGCAAGCGACTGAGGGACATGAGCATTGCCGTCACGCCATGTTCGTCTCGTCCCTGGACGGCAGACACACTGTAGGCCAAGGGGTGACCCGCCAATCGACCGTCGGGCGTGGCGCCTGTTGCAGTGCCCATGCGTAGCATCAGGGTGTACGAGAATAGGTGCACAAAAAAGCGGCCGCCGCGCACAGTACGGTAGGAGCCCATGTGCTCGATATAGTGCTTTGCGACGCGCACAGCCCAGGCGTCGACACTGGGCACATCGTTGCCGTACTTGGGCGCTCGACGCAACAACAACTGACGCACATCTTGGTATCCTTCATAGTCCGCTGCCAAAGCGTCAGTCATCACCTGTGGCGAGATAACCGCATCCCGAAACACCAGTCGATCGAGCGCTTCCAGCGAATCAGCCACATTGGGGATGCCCACGGCTGCGCTAGAATGGTAGTTGTATCGCGCTCCACCCCAGGTGATATCCATGCCTCGGCTGATGCAATCATCTGTCAGCAGAGATAGATAGGGTAAAGGAAAGGTAGCTTCGTGTTCGATCTCAGCTCGATTGGACCCGTATACATTATGGGCCGCAAAGAACTCGACCTGGCGGGTATAGGCCTGCCATACCTCCTCGATGGAATGCATCGCGGCTAAGGCCCCGGTGCGCGGACCAACCTGTGCGCCGTCCTGGGGATCGACACCATCATTCAGCGCCAACTCCAAGCACTTGGCCAGGTTCAGCCAGTGCGAACAGGCGTGAGGCATGGCTCTCCCAGGAATGGTGATTTCCACGCAGCCGATCGCGGCATAGTCGCGAGCATCCTCCGCCCTTACCCCATTGGATACCAAGGCCGGCACCAGCGTATCATCATTAAAGATAAAGGGGATACCTCCGCCACGCGCGATGAGCTCGACAGCCTTGTCCACTAGAGGGCGGGGGCTCGCCTGATGCAGCCGCACCGACAAGCAACGCACGAAATCGAGGGCGCGCGTCACCTCCAAGACCATCAAGCTTAGGTCATTGCAGGCATCACTACCATCCGGCTTGAGGCCGCCCACCATGGCTTGCTGCACATCGTATGAGCGATAGAGCTTGACCCACAGAGCCGCCAGCACTTCCATGGCCTCCTGGGGTGTAATACGCCCAGCCTGCAGATCAGCGGCATAGTAGGGATAGAGGATCTGGTCGATGCGCCCGATGCTGTTGGCATTGACTGCATCTTCCCAGCAAGTGATCACGTGGGCAAACCAGAGCGCCTGAGATGCCTCACGAAACGTGCGCGCAGGGCGCGCTGGAACCTGGAGACAGGTATCTCGCAACGCTTCGAGTTCGTCGCGTCGTGCGGGGTCATCGCACGATGAGAGCTCGCGCTGCGCAGCCTCGGCGTAGCGCATCCCCATGCGCGTTCCTGCATCCGCAATAGCCCTCGCTGCTTGCCAGAAGGAGCGCTTGCGCGCGATGAGAGGATCGCTCAAATCGCTCGCTTCCAGGCACGTATCGATCTCCCGCCGCAACCCCTCGAATCCTTGCTGCACAACCTTGGCATAACCTCGCACACTGTGGTTAAGGAACGTCCCCCATATCTCAAGTATGCGACGTCGCTGCTCATCTTGGATCGAGTCGGGCATGCCCTCAACAGCCGTCGGACCGCCACCGGGCCCAGGAATCTGTCCGGCCAACTCGCCATAGCGCTGAATCTGCTCGCGGGATAGAAGCGTGTCTTCCAGACGACGCTCCATCTCCTTCGACCAGGGCCGGAACTCGGGAAAGTCCAGGCTCTCATCTCCCAGGTAGTGATGGCCGACGAGCAGGTCGTCAGCCATGATTTCGACCGGCATGCGATCGATCACAGCCGCCAAGCCACAGGCACGCCGCACGACGGGCGGATGACCTACCGCCCCTGTGTACCCCTCGGCGAAGCACAGGCCACGAAAGCCCTGGTATTTGAAGGTGGAGAGGTCTTTTTCAAGCGCCCGCGCGCGCAGCCGCCGAATCCGATCCGATGGTACATACTCCATGGTCTGGCACTCCTGTAGCTATCGGAATACGGCAAGAATAGCCCACGCTATCGCAACCGTCAAGCGA
>CAYQDH010000610.1:0-3164 GCA_964416075.1 uncultured Anaerolineales bacterium
CAGGACCTGCAACTGGCGTCCGCGGTGGCCCCCCGCACGCATAAAGTGGTCGGGATCCTGGAAGCTATTGTGATAGGTCTCGGTGTCGCTGGGGTCGTCGCCCACGACGGAAGCGATGATCTGTCCCTGGGACAGGGAGGGCCCATCGTGCACGGTCACGACGCCCATCAGGTCATCAGTGTCCTTGATCACCACCGGCCGAAAGCCCTTGCGCTCGGAGATGAACGCCGCCATGTTACGGACGACCTCTTCATCCTGACGGGAGAGGGGCAGGCTGTACACACGCTCCTCGGTGATGACCACAAACTGCATCAGGTTGATGGCGTAGGTGCCCTCGCGCAGGATGCGCCGCTGGGGGCCCCGCTGCCCACCGTCGCGCAGGTAGGCAACCACATTCTGGAAATCGCTGGTGGTCACGTTGCTGGCCAACACCTGGGACGGCTCCAGCGGCTGGCCATCGCGGGCAAAGACATAGCCGATCTTGCCCTGGGGGATGGTCACCAGAGGGGCGATGTGCACGCTATATTGAATGGGCAAGAGATAGTGCAGACCACCGCGTAGCACGCTCGGCTGGTAGCCCGCCTCCCCCTGCAAGGCGATGAAACCTGACTTGACCGATCCCCGGCGGCTCAGGCGTTTCTCCACGATGCCGATGCGGCTGTTGGGGATGTAGCGGATGCCGGAGAGGAGAAACAACAGCAGAAGCACGAGCACGACCCACAGAAATGTCACAACCGAAAACATCGTTGACCTCCTGGCGACAAGCCACGGACTAGGAATCGAATACGACGCGCCCGCGGTACTGATGAGCCCTCGAGGCCCACTATTCTATACGTACGGCTGTGGTGGCGGGTAACGAAGCGGCGGGCAGGGGACCACCAAGAGCCCTACCGCCCGCCGCTCGATCGTTTGTGGAAGCGTGCTTACTTTTTGGGTAGGTACTGGGCGGCCCAGCCAATGCCCAGATCCTCCAGCTTTTCCACACTGGGGGCGCCGGTCTCTTTGTCCCAACCCATCATGGCATAGTAGATGTGCACCGCCTCGCGCAACTCCTCGCGGTCGATGCCGCCATCGGCGAGGGCGCCGCCGATGGTGGGGCCATAGCTGCGCTCGCAGAGCCGATCGTCCTCTACAGTAAAGCCCTCGCGCATGTTGAACATCCGCGCCAGGTTCAGCGCACGCTCGCCGACGCGCTCAAGCTCGACATCGGTGACATCCCAGCCGGTGGCTGCCTTGACGATATCGGTCAGCTCGGGCGCACTCCAGCCGGGGAAGGTGCACATCGAGACGCAGTTGGGCACCACAGAGCCGATCTGGTTGGCCTTGAAGGCGCGTACCTTCTGGGGGCCCAGGTCTTCCAGGGGGACTGGCTCGAACACGCCTACGCCGCGCAAGCCACCGTTGGGGTTGAACCCATCCTCGTTGGCCGTGGCCAAGCCCGTGTCGTGCAGCGAGTGGCAGTGGTCCGCCCCCGTAGGCGACACAGCATAGCCAATGGCCAGCCCGCGCTTGAGCCGGGGCTCATGCATGGGGTAGGCCTGGCCTTTGCTATGCACGGCGAGCATATCTGCACCCTTGCCGATCCTGGCCGCCGCGGTGGCCAGGTCTTCGGCCAGGATGTCGCCGATCCCCTCGCGCCGGGCGATCTTGTCGATCATCGCGATCATCGCGTCGCCGTTGCCAAAGCGCAGGTCGATCCCCCCCGTATCCGCCTGGGTGATCAATCCCTTCTCATAGCACTCCATCGCAAAGGCAATGGTCACGCCTGCACCGATGGTATCGAGCGAATGGGCATTGCACAGCTCGTTAGCTCGAGAGACCGCGACGATGTCGCTAACGCCGCAGGTCGAGCCCAACGAGCCGATCGTCTCGTACTCGGGTCCGCCATAGTCGGGGTCCACGCTGTAGGCCTCGCGTTCGGCCTTGACCACCTTCTTGCAGCGAACCGAGCAGGCCCAGCAGCCCTCCATCTTGACGCCGATCTTTTGCATGATGTATTCCAGGCCACTGATCTCAGGGAACTCCCCATCGCGAAAGTTGCGAATGGGCATGTTACCCTGCAGGATGCCCCCTTCGAGCCCCTCACCGCCGGTGCCCGCGCGGGCGGCCCAGGCGGCTCGCTTGCCATCGCGCACCTCTTGCGCCGCGCGACGAGCCGTCTCCCGGACAAAGTCGGGGTTGGCGCCCTCCAGGTTCTCCGTACCCAGCGCAGCCACAGCCTTGAGCTTCTTGGAGCCCATCACGGCGCCCATACCGGTGCGCCCCGCGGCATCCTTGAGGCCGTTCATCACGCAGGCATACTTGACCATGTTCTCGCCGCCGGGGCCGATCATGGCCAACTCGGCGCGCTCCTGGCCCACCTCCTGGCGCACCAGAGCCTCGGTTTCTTTGGTGCTCTTGCCCCACAGGTGCGTAGCATCGCGCAACTCGGCGACACCATCCTTGATCCACAGATAGACCGGTTTGGGCGAAACGCCCTCCACGATGATGGCATCGTAGCCAGCACGCTTGAGCTGGGCGCCAAAGTTGCCCCCCACCTCCGTGGCGCCAAAAGCCCCCGTGAGGGGCGACTTGGCCCCCACGGCGTTGCGCGAGGCGCCCGAAAGGGTCAGACCCGTGACCACGCCCGGAGCAAAGATGAGCTTGTTCTTGGGTCCCAGCGGATCGGCGCCCTTGGGCACCTCTTTGAGCAGCACATCAGCGATGACGTTCCAGCCGCCCATATAACGGCGAAAGTAGGACATGCCGGGCTCGTCGACGGTGACCTTGCCCTCACTCAAATTGACGCGCAGTATTTTGTTGTGAAATGAACGTGACATCAGTTCCCCCTCTGATCCTTATTGTTTGTCGTCCGATGGCTCGAGACACAAATCGCCAACAGGCGGCGGGAACGGTGGCAAAGCTGAGCCCCAGGTCAACGGCGCGGATCATGTGGCCCTCATCAGCAGACGGGATGGTCCCCCACCATCCCACCTACAAGGGGCCAAGCAGACAAGACTGGGTGCCCTGCCAGCGTGTCCCGGCGCCTACCGGCGCATGGGTCGGCAGAGTCTATCGGACGGACCGACACCTATTGTAGCAGAAGGAGAATATTGAGGCAATAGACAGGCCTGAGATTCGGTCATAAATGGTGTCCTGGGGAGGAGAGGAAGGCGGCGAGACGA
>CAYQDH010000611.1:0-3156 GCA_964416075.1 uncultured Anaerolineales bacterium
ATTCCATGCGTTGACAGGCGCGGACAATTGGGCAATAATGGGGGTAGCAAGGGGCAACGCTTTTTCCCTGTCATACGCGAGCGACATCCGTATTGCATACCCACCGAAGGCGACATCACATGGAACGTAGCAGGCAGCAGCATCTCTCCCACTACCTAAGGCTGTACCTCCTCACGGCATTGGTCATCGACCTTGTCGTCAGCTTGGTCTATTTTGCCTTCCCCGCGTATCGGGGCTTGCTTGTGGATGAAGATCGCCTCCTGGAAACCTTGAGCGCGTTACTAGATCTGGGCGTCTTCATCTACGCTCTGTTGTTGATTACAAGACGTGCGTACAAGGGAACGAGCCGGGCTTGGCTTATCTTTCTGGCCTTGGTAGGGCTGTGGAGCTTTCTGGAAGACGTCAGTTACGGCCAGCGGATATTCGGCTTTGACAGCCCTCGAGTGTTTGGCGTGCCCATCGATGGGATGCATGACTTTGTTTATGTCGGCAAGCGCTATCTGGATATCTTGATCAAATACCAGGCGCGCCGGCTGCTCATCCTTGTTGTGGTCCTGGGTGTGGTCATGATGGGGCTGGTGGTCAAGTATTGGTCCAAGATTCTAGCCGTGCTCGGCAACGGTTTCCGGTCCCCTCAGTACCTGTTTTTCATCATCTACGTCCTGCTGATGGCGCCATCGGCGATCCTGGACCTGGATGTATTCAGTTCCCCGTTGACCACCCTTATAGAGGAAGTTTTTGAGTTTGATGCCTCTCTTGCTCTGCTCTTTGGCTGTATCGCTATTGATGGCATCTCCCGACACAAGGGGTCATTGGAGCCCGAGTCAGGAGTGCTTCGCACAGCCCGATAGAGCGCTAGAAGAACCAAGCCATACAGCCTGGACGAGACAAACAGGAAGCCTATTTCGATTCGCTGGCTAGTCGTCCGAGTCTACGCGCCGACGCAACTGCTTGGTCACGCTACGAGCGCGCTTGTGGCCGAGCCGGCGCTGGCGGGCGCTCGCTGTGGGGTGGGTGGCTACTCGTGAGCGCTGAACGCGCAAGCCTTGCCTCACGAGGGTGGCGAAGCGGGTGGTGACCTCGTGTCGGTTGCGCAGTTGACTGGAAGTAGACTGCGCGAACAAGTGTAGCACGCCTTCGCCATCGATGAGGTGGCGCAGGCGACCAAGCAGCCGAGCGCGTTGTGTTGCATCCAAACTGGGAGAGTGCTGGACATCGAACAGCAGTTCCACGCGCGTGGCTGTGCGATTGACGTTCTGACCCCCTGGACCGCTGGAGCGGGAAAAGCGATAGCGCAGCTCATCCCAAGGGATAGCCAGCTCGTCGTTGATCTGCAGGCCCTCAGGCCTTTCATGGTCTGGAGGATTGTCCATACGACCCTAACCCCAGCAACCCAGGCCGACCCTGGGGGATCGGCCTGGGTGTAATCGATACGCCCGATGATTGTAAGGCAGGCACAGAGTTACTGGCCGGCGATAAACTCTTCTACCATACGGTGCGCCGTGTCGTCGTCATACTGCACGGGCGGCGACTTCATAAAATAGGCCGAAGGACCCTGGACAGCACCCGAGACACCGCGGTCCATGGCGAGCTTGCAGCACCGCAAGGCATCGATGACCACACCCGCCGAGTTGGGGGAATCCCACACTTCCAGCTTGACTTCCACCTTGAGCGGAACGTCGCCAAAGGTGGTCCCCTCCATCTGGATGTAGCAGAACTTGCGATCGGTCAGCCAGGGCACATAATCGCTGGGGCCCACGTGCACTGCGCCCGAGTCGAGTTTATAGTCCAGCTGGCTGGTGACGGCATTGGTCTTGGATATCTTTTTGGACTCCAAGCGATCTCGCTCTAGCATATTGTAAAAGTCGGTATTGCCACCAAAGTTGAGCTGATAGGTGCGGTCGAGGCGCACGCCGCGAGCACGGAAGAGGTTGGTGAGCACGCGATGCGTGATGGTGGCCCCTACCTGGCTCTTGATATCGTCACCGACGACAGGCAACCCACGATCTCTAAAGCGAGCTTGCCAGTATTCCTCACGAGCGATGAACACGGGGATACAGTTCACCATCCCACAGCCGGCATCGAGGATCTGTTGCACATACCACTTGGTGGCCATCTCGGAGCCGACTGGCAGATAGTTGATCACCACATCGGTCTTGGTATCTTTGAGTATGGTTACGATGTCGTCCGTGGGCCCCGGAGCCTTGGTGATCATCTCTTTCAAGTACTTGCCCAGACCGTCATGGGTCATCCCCCGATATACATTGACACCCATGTGGGGCACATCACAGAACTTGATCGTGTTGTTGGGCCCTGCCCAAATAGCCTCGGATACGTCCTTACCCACCTTGGTGGCATCGATATCAAAGGCTGCGGTAAACTCGATATCACTGATGTGGTATCCGCCAAGGCGTGCATGCATCAGGCCGGGGATAAATTGGTCATCGGCAGCATTCTGGTAGTAATGGACCCCTTGCACAAGTGCAGAGGCGCAGTTGCCAACGCCGATGATGGCGACTCGAACCTTTTTGTCGGACATTCAGACTCCTCCTGAGTTTTTCGAAATCACGGGGCCAATCCAAGGCCTTGATGATACGCGCGTTGGCAGCAGGCGTCAAACCCACGCGTTGCTTGCCCAGCGTGTCCAGGCGGATTGTGCCACATACCTTATTTTGCTATAATAGTCTCACCTCCCGTGCATTCAGCAGCTTGACCACTGTAACGCCCTCAGGAGAACAACTATGAGTCAGGTAATCCTCGTTGTCGATGACGACGAAGATGTGGCCGAAACGATCGAGCGTTTGCTACGTCGCTCTGGATACGAAGTCGTGGTGGCCTATCGCGGGGCTGATGCCGTCGCGCTAGCTCGTGACCGTAAGCCAGCGCTGGCCGTTCTCGATATTGTCATGCCAGGGATGGATGGACTCGAATTGGCAAAAAATGTTAAACAGGATGAACAATTCAGCCATATTCCGGTAATTCTTCTCTCTGCCCGCACAAATCTTCAATCCAAGATTGAAGGATTGGAGTATGGGGCAGATAGCTATATTGAGAAGCCCTTTTCTTTAAGTTTCCTGAAAGCACAAATTACCAGTCTGCTTGAGAACCGCAAAAGAGTCCTTGAACGGTTTTTAAAATCGCCGTTTGTCCCTTATG
>CAYQDH010000612.1:0-3151 GCA_964416075.1 uncultured Anaerolineales bacterium
GGAGCGCAACGATCCTCTGCAGAGGTCTGCCTGGCTGCCGCTCGTGGCGGCGCTGGCCGCCTGCTGCTATCCCTACTACCTGCTCTATGCCGCCACCATCATGACCGAGACCTTTTACATCGTCGCCCTCCTCTGGTCGCTGGAGGTGGGGTTGCGCCTGGGCGCGCGCCTCCGCGCCGCTGAGCCGCTCCCCTGGCCGCTGGCCGTTGAGCTGGGGCTCAGCATGGCCCTGGCCACCCTGTTGCGCCAATCCTTCTTGCCCTGGGCGCCCCTGCTCTTCTTGTGGCTCCTCTGGCAGGCCCGTGGGCGCACGCCCCTACGGGCTGCGCTGCGCCCCCTGGTCCTGGCCGGCATCGTGCTCTTGCTCGCCATCCTGCCCTGGACGGTGCGCAACTACCGCGTCTATGGCCAGTTCTTGCTCCTGAACTCCAACACCGGCTATGCCATGTATTCCGCCCAACATCCCTCGCATGGCCTGCGCTTCAGCGAGTTCTACGCCGCGCCGGTGCCCGATGAAATGCAGGGCGCCAACGAGGCCCAGTGGGATCGCGAGTTGATGCGCATCGGCTTGCAGTTCGTGCTGGACGATCCGCTGCGTTACCTCAGGCTCTGCCTCAGCCGCGCGCGCGCTTATTTCGAGTTTTGGCCCACCCCCGATACCACCCCGCTGCACAACGTCGGGCGGGTGGCCTCGTTCGGGCTGTGGCTGCCCTTTATGCTCTACGGCCTGGTCCTTGCGGGTCGAGGTTCACGGCAAGCCCTCAAGCCTGGTCCACACCAGCACCCTCCTCGTGCCCCCCTCTCCCATGCAGCTCATGGGAGACCCTGGAAGCAGCTTAACGCAGTGGCAAACGAGTCTCCCCATCCCCCCCTCCCCCATGCAGTTCATGGGAGAGGCTGCAACCTGCCACCAGTAGGGCAGGTTGCAGGGGGTGAGGGCCCCTCTCCCTTTGCCGGCTGGGTGCTCAGCCTGCTTTATCTGTTCATGCTCTTTTACCCCCTGATGCACATCCTCACCTGGGCCATGGTGCGCTACCGGCTGCCGGTGGATGCCCTGGGCCTGATCTTTGCGGCGCTAGCCTTGCAAACCCTCTATGGGCGCGCGCGAGCGCGGGTCGTGGCTCGCCGCGCCACGCACACCACATGCTGACGAGCGCCGTTTGTGCTTGACGAATATTGGACTAGACTATGAATGCTGCCATTGTGCCGCCGTTACTGCCATTATCGCGGTAGCGGCGCCGCCAGAGCGGCAAACAAAACGGAGATCTGGTTATGGAATTGCAGCAATACCTTAAAGTGGCCCTCAGGTGGTGGTGGCTGATCGTGCTCTCGGTGGCCGTGGCCGCCGGGTCCACCTATTACACCACCCGCCTGCAGCCCTCCATCTATCGCACCAAGACCACCCTCATGATCGGGCGCACCATCGAGAGCGCCAACCCCGACTATTCGTCGATCTATATGGGCCAGGAGCTGGCCCAGACCTATGCCCAGCTGGCCAAGCGCGAGCCCGTGTTGCGCGGCGCCGTGGAAAGCCTGGGGCTGGACATGGGTTGGGAGGCCCTGGCGGGCAACGTCAGCGTCACCCTGGTGCCGAACACCCAGCTCCTAGAGATCGGCGTCATCGACACCAACCCCCAGCGCGCCAAGGCCTTGGCCGACGCCATCGCCCAGCAGCTGATCCTGCTCACACCCCAGGCGCGCAACGCCCAGAGCGAGGACACCGCATTTGCCGCAGAACAGCTGGCCGAGCTCCAGGCCAACATCGAGCGCAGCCAAGAGGAGATCGAGCGCCTGACCCAGGAGCGCGACGCGGCCGTCAGCGCGCGACGCATCCAGGACCTGCAGACCCAGATCAACACCCTAGAATCCAAGATCGGCGGCTGGCAGAGCACCTACTCGCAGCTGTTGGTGTATGTCAAGGGCGGCGATGTCAACGTCATCACCGTGGTCGAGGAAGCGGCCGTCCCCCAATGGCCCATCGGCCCCAACCTGCGCAACAACGTCATGCTCGCCGCGGCCATCGGCTTGGCCCTGGCCCTGGGTGGGGCTTTCCTGGTCGAATACCTGGACGACTCGATCAAGGAGCCCAGCGAGATCGAAAAGCGCCTGGGCTTGCCCATGCTCGGCGCCATCGCCCGCGTCTCGGGCAGCGAATCCCAGGCCGAAAGCGTCACCACCACCCAACCCCGCTCCACCACCACCGAGGCCTACCGCATGTTGGGCATCAATCTGCGCTATGCCTTGCCGGCCAAGACGCACAAGCGCGTCATCCTGGTAACCAGCGCGGGGCCCGGCGAGGGCAAGACGACCACCATCTGTAACCTGGGGGTGGTGATGGCCCAGGCCGGCGCCCGCACCATCCTCATCGACGCCGACCTGCACCGCCCCAGGCTGCACAAGGCGATGAATGCCGAGAATGTGCTGGGCCTCAGCTCCTTTCTGGTGGGCGAGGCGGAGACGCTGGAACAGATCTTGCAGCCGACAGAGGTGGAGGGCCTTCAGGTCATCACCAGCGGCCCCATCCCCCCCAATGCCGCCGACCTCCTTGGGTCGCAGCGCATGCGCGAGCTCCTGGACCGTCTCGGCCAAGAGGCGGACGTCATCCTGCTGGATACCCCGCCGATCCTGGCCGTCGCGGATACGGCTATCCTCTCTACGGCGACCATGGGCGTCGTGGTGGTGCTCGAGCTCGGCCGGACGCGCCTCAGGGCCTTTATGCAGGCGATGGACTCCATCAAGAAGGTGGGCGGCAACCTGCTTGGGGTGGTGGTCAACCGCCTGGACATGAAAAGTCGCTCAGGCTATTACTATAGTAGCTACTACTACAGTGAGGTCTATGGCGATGAAGCGTCCCCAGCCCAGGGCCGCCCCGCTCGCGTTAAGCCGCGGGGCGTGGAGGCCTGGCTTCTGGGCCGAGGCGGAAAGAACCGGCGCCAACGCGCCAGGCCCAGGCCGCCTCAAGCCCTTTCGGAGAGCACAACCGCCGCCCCAGCCACGTCTGCTACGATATCCGGCTCCGAGGGTACGTCTAGCGAACCCTAGGCAGGCTCCTGTCAAGGCCACCTCGGCCAAGGCCAGGGCTTGGTCATTGTCACGATTATGTCATTCTGAGCGAAGCGAAGAATCTCCGTTTATCATAGTTAGACCAGCA
>CAYQDH010000613.1:0-3134 GCA_964416075.1 uncultured Anaerolineales bacterium
GCTCTACGTGTACGGGCTATTCGCCCTTCCCGCTTGGGTCATCGGCGCGATCGTGATCGGCCAGGATCTGCTCCGCGCGCTCTCCGGCCAGTCCGGCAACGTGGCGTGGCAGGCGCACCTGGGCGGTGCGGCAGTCGAACCCCTCCTCCAGGTGGATCATGTCGGCCAGCTCCTCGGCGCGCTGGCGGACCCCGTTCGTAGTGGCGCCGTCAGGCGCGTTCCCGCGCTCGGGATAGTGATTCAGGCCGATGGTGATATCCGAGTTCTGCATGATCTCGCAAAAGAGCACCCCACCCCCGCTATAGTGCATCGTCCCCGCGTAGAGCAGGTAAGCCTCGCCGGGCTGCGGCGCCACCTGGGCCATGCAGGATCGAGAATCCTTCCGCAACAGCGCATCCACCAACGCCTGGCGCGCTAGGCCGGGGCGCGGGCCGACGTGGATGGTGGCGCCGGGGCGGACGTGGAGCATATACCAGGCCTCGGTCTTGCCCGTATCGAAGCCGCCCGAGCGGGCGGTGAGGGCGGGCGAGCTTGCGGCCTGGGCATCGGTGGGGTGGATCTGCTCCCCCAAGGGGTGGGTGGCGTCCAAGAACTTGATCAGCAGGGGAAAGCGCTCCCCGCAACGGGCGGCGACGTCGGCGCCGAGGAGGTCGGGGCCGTAAGCGGCGATGGCCTCGTGCAAGGTGCGCCCGGCCAGCGCCCCGTTGAGGATGACGTTAGACTCGCCGGGGCGGTCGACGGCCTCCCAGGTCTCGGCCAGGGCGTGGTCGTCGGGCAGGCCGGCCTTTTGAAAGACCTCGGTCATCCAGCGGCCGCCAAAGCCATAGTTGCGCAAGCGCTCTTGCAGGCGCAAGGGGTAGAGGGGAGGAAGGGATTGAACCGCCAAGGCGCCAAGGTCGCAAAGGGTCATTTTAGGTGGGTCTCCGATCGGGAAGATGGTGCGCCGAAACAGCGAGATAGGATGGATCGGGGACATTGTAGTCGAGGGTGGCGGCGGGGGCAAGGGTTGGGGCGGGGGAACGAGAAGAGGGCGGAGTTGACGTGATGGGCCAAATGAGGGACAATAAGGATGGCGTTGTACGAGCCACCGGGCAGCATCGTCGCAAGCCGTCGGGCCACAGAGCGCATATAAGTCGTGGGAAGGCAAGACGGCTAGCGCGCGATGGGCCGGTGACAACCACACGAAAGGAAAGCAAGATGACCCAGACAAGTTTTACCCTGCCGCCCCTGCCCTATGCGCAGGAGGCCCTGGAACCCTACATCTCTGCCAAGACTTTGAGCTTTCACTATGGTAAGCACCACCAGACCTACGTGGACAATGTGAACAAGATGATCGCCGGCACGCCGCTAGAGGGGCAATCGCTGGAGAAGATCGTCCAGGAGACAGCGGGCGCGGCGGACAAGAAGGGCGTTTTCAACAATGCCGCCCAGGTTTGGAACCACACCTTTTTCTGGCACAGCATGAAGCCGGGCGGGAGCAAGCCCGCGGGGCGCTTGCTGCAGCTGATCGAGAAATCGTTCGGCAGCGTGGACAAGTTCAAGGCCGACTTTGTGGCGGCCGCCGTGGCGCAGTTCGGCAGCGGCTGGGCCTGGCTCGTCCAGGATGGCGATGGATTAAAGATCGTCACCACGTCCAACGCCGATACCCCGATCGCGCACGGCCAGAACGCCCTGCTCACTTGCGATGTGTGGGAGCATGCCTACTATCTGGACTACCAGAACCGCCGCAAGGATTTCGTGCAAGCCTTTGTAGATAGCCTGGCGGACTGGGACGGTGCGGCGTCGCGCCTCAAGTAGCAGGATAATGGCCCCCGGCAAGGGGACCTGGCATGGGAATGCTCGGTCCACCCGGGCCGTCGTATCGCACAACTCTATCCCTTCCGTGATCGAACAACACCGAACCACAATGTGAACAAGGCCGTTTCGCGCCGCGCAGACTCGCGGCGTGGGACGGCCTTTTTGCAGTGCTTGTGGCCGCATCCAGGCCGCGAGGGCAGGGGTGCACCCCTGGGCCGTCGCGGCCCCCACCATCACCCCGGAGGCTCTATGGCGTACAGCGACCGTTACATGGCCTACATGGGCCTGGCCCCCCAACGTCTGCCGCACTGGGAACACTGGTCGTGTCCCGATGCGGAGACCTATCTCAGCGGCATCGACTATTACGAGCATCCGCGCCTGTGCCGGCTCAAGCTGCGGGAGCTGTATCCCCAGCTCGAGTTGGAGATCCCGGAGACAGATGACCCCAAGCCCAAGCCGTGGCTGAGCCTGACGGGCGAGAGCTCGGCTCGCGACGAAAAAGGGCACCGGCGGGTGCGTTGGGGCGATAGCATGACCAGCATCTGGGATTGGGGATCGCGCTTTCGGACACTGGACGATGTCTGGGCCTTTTCGCCGCTGGCCCAGGGCGATTTTACGGATATCCCGGTGGTGGAGTCGCAAGACTATAGCGACGAGGGCAAGCTGTACGAGAGATACCGCGCCCACTACCCCGCCGAGTGGGGCGACGTGGCGCCGGAAGGGTCCGCGGCGTCGGTGGGGTTCTACAACACCACCTTCATGTGGCCGCTGCTGACCTTCGGCTGGGAGCTGTTCCTGGAGGCCTGCCTGGACCCGCGGTTCGAGCGCATCATGGACGAGTTCGCAGAGATCAACCGGCGGGTGTTCCGCAGCTTTGCCCGGCTGCCCGTCAATTTCGTGGTGTGCCACGATGACATCGTCAACTCGCGCGGGCCCACGTGCTCCCCGCGCTGGATGGCCAAGTACGTGTTCCCGCGTTATGAAGAGTATTGGGGCCTGCTGAAGGCGGCGGGCAAAGAGGTGATCTTTATGTCCGACGGCTGCATGGATGACTATGCCGACGACGTGATGGCCTGCGGGGCGCGGGGGATCATCAGCGAGCCCTACACCGACTACAAGGCGATCGCGCGCAGGCACCAAGACTGCTTCCTGGCTGGCGAGGGGGACAACCGCGTGCTGACGCGCAACAATGCGGCGGAGATCGAGGCCATGGTGCGGAGCATGGTGGAGACGGCGCAGCTGACCGGGGGCTATGTGATGTGCATCGGCAACCATATCCCATGGAACGTGACGCCGGAGGGGATCAAGCGGTATTTGGATCTGTCGGCAGAGATGGG
>CAYQDH010000614.1:0-3132 GCA_964416075.1 uncultured Anaerolineales bacterium
TGTGGCATCCAAGTCTTCCAGGGCGCGCCCCAGCAGAGTCATATTCACCAATGGCACATCCACAGTGGTGTAATCACTCTCCTCGCTCTGCGCGGTGTTCTGACAGACCACCATGCCCGACTCTTGGACATGGTCGTGGATGAAATGCTCGCCCAGGCGCACAGCCTCGTCCAGAGCGTCGCGGTCGCCCGTCAGCCGGTAATACTCGACCAACTCGCCGATCAAAAAGACCTCGTGTTGGGGATAGTTGACCTCGCGCCAGAGGTGGTAGGCCGAATAGTCGCGCCCCAGGAAAGTGACTGGCTTTTTGTAGACGGCGCCCGGATAGGGAGTATCCTCGTGGCCGCGAGCGAGCGCCCAGTCGAATAGGTAACGCTGCACACCGGGCAGGTACTCGTCCTTCAGACCGTAGACGAGCATATTCTTGATCATGGCCCATGCGCAGAATCCGCCAAACTCGCCCGTGCGGCAGGACATGGGTTGCCAGGGATCTCCGAAACTGATGCCCTCGAAGGTCAGCTTGTCCGGCTTGAGCGTGTCGACGCTGATGACACGATAGTAGGCGCCGGAGGGGTCCTGGAAGTGGTCGCGATGGAAGCGGTTGCAGCGATCAAAGATAGACTCCCAGGCCTCGTGCGCGAAGAGCCGGGTCACATGTTGGCGACCGCTGGGGCTGGTGGTAATCAGTTGGTGCATGCCAGGTTCCTGCAGCGTGAGTAGGCCGCCCTGCCGATCAACCGGCAGATTCTCTGTGGCGCCATCGGGCGTGCGGTGCAGCACCGCGCTGGCCTCGCCATGCAGCGCCCAGGGCACGGCAGAACCGACGATGCCACCGGCGAGCGGAGGCTCAGCCATAGCCAACCCCAGCCCCTGGGCCACCAGCGCCAGGCCGCCGCCGAGCGAATCGGCAAAGGCCAGGCGGATGCGTAGGTGTTCGACGACGGGCAGGGGCGAGCGATCGCGGTAGTGCACATCGTCGGCCTGGGAAAGCACCTGGAAGCCTGCCATGCGGTGGCCCTGGTAGCTGTATTTGATACGCCAGGCCGCGAAGGGCCCATCCACCAGGAGTACGAGGTAGTCGCGGGCCGAGCGCTGCCAGATGAAGTAGGCGTAACGCAACGCCTCGTCGGTATAGAGCACCACCGGGGTCACCTGCTCGGTCCAGTGTGTGCCGGTGGGCATGTCCAGGATGTTCAGGTCCAGGCTGAGCCCGGCACGCGGGCCGCTATCGCGGGGCAAGCGTGCGTCGAGATCGATCCAGGTAGGGCCGAAGGTATAGTGCGTTTGGGTGAAACCCGAGGGAGAGACGAACTGCAGGGCATCCTCTGCGGCGCCTCCAGCCGGCGTGGCTTCGGCCAGAGCCAAGGCCAAAAGAGACTCGTGCTCCTGGGCACCGTTGAAGAAGGGGACCGCAAAGTGCCCGGCAGGGGCATTAGCCACCCAACTGGCCTGCGAACCGGGGGTGTAGAGCGCGGCAACGGCGCCCGTTTTGGGCTCCAGAAGGGCGCGGTAACTGTCTTTCTCCACAATGATGGTCTCACCGGTACGTTCAACGCTCATACAAGCCTCCCATGCGATATATCTTGCCGCAGCTCGAGTTCACCGGCTGAGGCGGTAGTCGCCCGCGCGGGCGACGAACTCGCCCGCTGTACCGGGCACGGCCTGCCACTGGCCGGCATCCAGGCGCTCTACGCGCGCATCGAGCCAGCCGGGTAGACGCAGGCGGAAGGGATGTTCGGCCTCCACCAACCGGGTAAGCGGCTCTTGGGGCGTGCCACGGAGCTTGTGCTGCAGACGTTGCACGTCAGGGTAGATGCGAAGCGTGGCCGCATCGCCCTCGACCTGCAACATGACGATGCCCGTTCCGCCCCAGTCATAGTAGGGGCAAGGTCCCACGGTGACGATGCGCCGCGGGGCAGAGGGCAGAGGCAGGGGTCGCCAATCGGTGGGTCGCGCCTGCATGTAACAATCATCCGCGCAGAGGAGGGCCGTGTTGCGCCGGAAACTGACTGCGGCGGGGCCAAAGACCTGGTCATCATCGGGCGTAGGATAGGTAGCTCCACGGGACAGGCGCCGAAAGACCTCGCCGGCGATCATGTAGCTGACCCACTTTTCCGGCGTGTGCCGGAGGTTGAGGTAGTGTGTCTCCCATGCCCAGTTGATATGCGCCAGGGAGGTGCAATCGTACTGGAATTGGCAGGCGACCTGGACGCCGATGTTGCGCCAACGCCGAGCCAAGGCAGGGTAGATATAGCAGGATGTAGCCAGGCCTCCCGCGTCGAATTCGTACACCAGGCGCGCCTTGTGGGCCAGTCGCACATCGAGCGATGTATTGGCCGCGCCGGGGAGGATGTTCACACGGTCGTTGACCGGCTCGATCTCCAAACCGCCAGGATAGGCCCAGGTGGTGAGGGCGTCACAGCAGCTGTCGGCCAGGGCCTGCTCGATATCGGTGCGCGGATAACCCGAATGGAAGGCGCTATAGGCGACGGGTTGGGTAGCGCCCGTACTGCGGATAGCGCTGATGATGGCGTCGATATATCGACGCAAGGTATCATAGCGCCAGTAGACAAAGAGCTGCGGCCTATCCCAGGCCGGGGAGGGGAGAAAGCTCTGCCAGGCCCGGCGCACGCCTGCGATGCAGGCGCGGGTATCCTCGTCCGGGATGCCCAACTCGCCGGGCGCCAGCTCGGCCTGGTCCATCACTTCCGGGTAGGACCAGTACCAGGGCTCGTTCATGATCTCGAAGAGGGCCAGACAGGGCTCATCGACCAGTCGGTGCCCCGTGTAGGGGTTGACGTGGCCGAGGAGCTGCCGCACATACTCGGCCTCCGCGGCCCAGGCCTCCGGCCACATGGACATAGCCTGCTTGTTCGTGTGGCGGGAAAAGGCATCGGGGCGCGCCTGGGGGCTATTCCACCAGGCCAAGGGCGTCAGCCAAAGGTAGATTCCTCTCTGGGTGCAGCCCGCCGCGATATAGTCGAGCACGTCGAGGTGTTCGTTATGCACCAGATTGCCGAGGATTTTGCCAGTTTTGGCAGGAGCAGCACGTTTGTAAAGGGCATGAACGACGCAACGAGCCTGAAATAACACGGCGCTGGCAGAAGGTTTATCTTCCAATTTCTGTAGAAA
>CAYQDH010000615.1:0-3117 GCA_964416075.1 uncultured Anaerolineales bacterium
GCACGGACAAGCACACCTGGCGCGGGGAGAGCAAGCAGTACGCGGGGACGGACGCCGAGTCGGATACGCCGTTCCCCATCATCCCCGGCCACGAGATCATCGGCACGGTGGTGGAGGTGAACGACCGCGCCGGCCCGCGGCTGGATTTCGACGGCCAGCCGGTGCGCGCGGGCGAGCGCCTGGCGATGTGCCCCGATGTGGTCTGCGGGACCTGCTATGCTTGCCGCCACACCTACGCCTATCCCTGGTGCGAGAACCTCAAGGGCTATGGCAACGCCTTCAGCTGCGCGGAGCCGCCCCACCTGATGGGGGGATGGGCCGAGTACCTCTATGTGCTGCCCAACGCCTTTGTGTACCACGTCCCGGAGGAGCTGCCGACCCGCGTGGCGGTGATGGTGGAGCTGATGGCCGTCAGCTACAACCTGGACAAGATGAAAGAGTTCTTTACCCTGTCGGGCGAGGGGTTCGCCACAGACGATACGGTGGTGGTGCAGGGCGCCGGGCCGATGGGCATCTGCCACATCATCAAGGCGCGCATGATGGGCGCGGGGGATATCATCGCCACGGATATCTCGGACTACCGCCTGGGCCTGGCCAAAGAGTTCGGGGCGGATTATACGCTGAACGTGAGCCACTCCCGCGCGCAGGATCCGAGTGCGTGGGCAAGCCGGAGGTGCTGGTGGAGGGGTTGGAGATGCTGCGCAAGGGGGGGATCTATATCGAGGCGGGGAACTTTGTGGATGCGGGGGATGTGACGATCAGCCCTCACCGGCACCTATGCGCCAAGAACGTGCGGCTGATCGGGATGACCAACCACCCCTTCACCGGGTATACGCCGAGCCTGCGCATGATGCAGAGGACGGCGCAGCAATTCCCGTATGGCAAGTTCGTGAGCCATGTCTATCCGCTGGCGCAGACGGAAGAGGCCCTGTATAAATCACGTTAAAAATGCAGTATAGTGATCTTGAGCACATGGGGCGCACTTGCGGCTCGAGGGCAGAGATCGGGAATAAAGATAAAAAAACTATATTATAACGTAATTTATCACATTTTGCCTAACAAGAACGGAATTCGTTCCGGGAACGTTCACGGTCACGTGGCGGCTATCGTGTTACCAGGCTAATTGGTTAACTTGCATAATCCGGCCAGACAATCGGGGGCGGTCCGCAACCCCATTCATGGGGCGTCGTCATTTAGCACGGCGAATTATCGCCGTGCGAGCTTGTATCGCAGGAGGCTCTTATTGTGATCGTCGTCTCGGGTTATACGGGCCGGGTGGGGATGAGGGCGGCGGTGGATGCCTTGCGCGCCGGGGGGACGGCGCTGGATGCCGTGGTGGCCGGGAACCGCGAGGTGGAGTCGACCCTGCTGGTGGATAGCGTGGGGGTGGGGGGCCTGCCCAACATCCTGGGAGAGGTGGAGCTGGACGCGGGGCTGATGGACGGGCGCACGCGGGCGGTGGGCGCGGTGGCGGCGGTGCGCGGGTACGCGCACCCCATCTCCATCGCCCGGCAGGTGATGGAGAGGCTGCCGCATGTGCTGCTGGTGGGCGCGGGGGCCGAGCGCTTTGCGGCGGAGATCGGCGCCGAGGCGCAGCCGCTGCTGACGCCGGAGGTGCAGGAGAGGTGGCGCAGCCGGATCGCCGAGAAGCTGGGGATGGATCCCGACACCCTGGCGGAGCAGCCCAACCTGGCGGAGCTGGTGTGCCGCGTGCTGGATGTGCGGCGGCGCGGCGGGACGGTCGATTTCCTGGCGCAGGACGACGCGGGCGACCTGGCGGTGGGGGTGAGCACCAGCGGTGGCGCCTGGAAATACCCGGGGCGCGTGGGGGATTCGCCCATCGCGGGGGCGGGATATTACGCGGATAATCGTTACGGCGCGGCGGGGTGCACGGGCACCGGGGAACTGGCCATCCGCGCGGCCACGTCGCGCTCGGCGGTTTTTTACCTGCAGATGGGCTACGACCTGGAGGGGGCCGGCCGGGCAGCTTTGGGGGACCTACTGTCGCTGGAGCATGGGGGCTGGAGCGGGATGAGCTTATTGATGCTGGATCCGCAGGGCCGGGCGATGGGGTTCTCCAACATCCCCAGGGACAAGGGTTTCCTGGTGATGACGCCCGAGATGGAGGAGCCGGAGGAGCGGCCACGCATCATTGTGCCGGGGAGCGTGCTGCCGGCGGGATGAGGGTAGCAGCAGTGGCCCCGGGCCAAGGCCTCGGGCAATGTGCCCACGCAGCGTGGGCCTGGCCAAGCCCGCCTTCTTCGCGGGCTGGGGGAGAGATGATCTCTTGCTAGCCGACGGAGGTCGGCCTGGCAGGTGTAGCACCGGGGTCTACCGGGTGGGCTGCTGGCAATAACTCGTCGCACTCTAGCGACTGGTAGGCGGCCATGCCTAGCTGTAAGCGGTCCCACCACCAGCCGCGCTCCCATTGCACCGGCGACCAGGCCCCCAGAAGGAAGAAGAGACAACGGATGATCGAGGCGCGATAGTCATAGTGGCAGTTGGCCCAGGTGTAGCCGGAGACGCCGCCCTCCAGCAGTCTCGCGTGATACCGCCGCAGTAGGTCCTGCTCATGGGTGTGGCGCGCCTCGGGCGGCCAATGGCAGGCCATCCAGTAGGCCAGGTCGTCCGTCCCCGTATCCACCCGCCAGCTCTGCCAGTCGATCAGCCTGACCGTGTCGCGCTCCAGATCGCGCGGATAGAGCACGTTCAGGGGGTGGGGGTCGCGATGCACGATGGTGATCCCCAACCCTTGCACGACGCGGCGGCGGCGCTCGGCCGGCCAATCGGACACCACGCGCTCCAGGATGGCCTCTTGCGAGGGCGCTAGGCCTTCGCCTTGGTCGAGGGAGACGCGCTCTTCCATAAAGGCCTGGAACCCGGCCAGCTTGCCGCGAGCCATCTCCAAAAAGGCGTCGATGCGCTCGTCGGTCAGGCGCTCCCCAATATCCTGGCCTAGGCGAGGGTGCTCCCACCAAAAGGCGTGGAGTGCGGCATAGGCGTCGACCATCTGCTCCATGTGCGCGCGGGTGGGCGGCAGGGGGCCCTCGGTGGAATAGTGCGTGGCGGAGAGGTCCTCCAGGAGCAGGTGCGATCTTGCCGACGCGGGGTCGTAAG
>CAYQDH010000616.1:0-3110 GCA_964416075.1 uncultured Anaerolineales bacterium
TTGGCAATATCGATCACTTGCTGTGCGTCGGCGCTGACCAGCTTGGGATGCAGATTGCGCTGCGCCTCGACGTTGGCGGCCATGGCCTGGCCCAAGGCGGCAAAGTCCCCATCGTAGATGGCGTCACGAGAGAGCTGCGCCGTCTTGCGCAGCGCCTCCAGTTGCGGGCAATCGGGCCCCGCGTTCTCCAGCCCCGTGATCACCATCTCGTGTACGGCCGAAGAGCTGTGCGAGCGCCCCAGGAAGATCAGGCTCAGGCGGCGCTCCAGCTCCCACCACACCGAATTGCCCACAAAGATGGGCGATACAGCGGCATAGGGGTAATCGAACATCTCGATATAGTTGATCCCGCCAAAGGCGGAGCAGAGTTGGTCCTGGATGCCGCTCTGTTGGCCCAGCATATCGGTCTCGATGCGGTGCGCGGCATAGGCCACTTCGAGCGGCGTCATGTGCGTGGGGGTCAGCCGGTCGAGCGCGCCGATGAGGGCCACGCTCACCGCCGCCGAGGTGCCTGTAGAGCACCCCGCGGGGGCCTCGGAAAAGATCGAGATCTGCACCGCCAGCTCGGCCGGCACGCCCATCGAGTCGATGGCCGCCTCGAGCAAGGGGTGATGGATCCACTCGTGGCGCTCGTGCTTGGGAAACACGGCGTAACGCTGCCCAAAATTCTCTGCGTGCAAGACCACCCGATCCTTCATGGCCTGACGTGGGTATACCTCGATCTGCACCTCGACATAGGGGTAAACGCCGATGTTGAATATCTTGCCATGCTTAGCAAACCAGGTGTCGGTCCACCCGCCGTTATCGCAGATGCGAATAGGCGCCACACTGTTGATGATGCGACACGTCGCTTTGTCCTCTGTTGACATGGTTGGCCCCTCCAACGTGTGATCCTCCGCAGGTTTCCCTCCCGCAGCGGGAGGGAAACCTGCGGAGGTTGGTATTCAGCTCCTGCCCAGGTCCAGCGCATACAGCATGCCGATGTCGCCGTTACGGTAGTGACGATCGATATAGCCATGGAATCGATAGCGCCGCTGCATCAAGAGTGAGACGGCCGGGTCGTTCTTGGTCTGCACGCAGGCCACGATGCGGTGCAAGCCATTCTCCACAGCCCATTGCTCGGCCGCGTCGAGCAGATGGGCGCCGATGCCGCGGCGACGAAAAGAGGGGTGAACAGCCATGTGCTGTATCCACCCCTCACCCTCGAGCCCGGTCATCACCAGGTCGATGTAGCCATACACTCGTCCCAGCTCCTCCGCCACCAGGAAGCACTGCTCACGCTGCAGGTCCGGATAGAGCTCTGCCGGGTCCCCGGGATACCGCACCACCATGCTGCGCGGCAGCCGAGCGCGCCGGAAGGAGACCGTGACGCGATCTGCGGCCTCGTCCTCCTCCATCTGCCAGACCGTGCTGGTGGTGTAGGAAGCATCGAGGCGCTCGCACTGCTCGATGTCGGCCATCGTTGCCGGGCGGATTCTCACCTTGGGACCTCCGGATGGCAGAAAAAGGTCTAGCCGGGCGCCAGGCTTAGCGCGCGCGAACGCGGGTCCCGGGCACCGGGACCGTGGACAGGATATCCTGCACCACCGCGCGGGTATCCACGTTCTTGATGCGAGCCGATGGGCTGACAATGATACGATGCGCCAGGGTCGATTCGGCCAGCACTTTGACATCATCCGGGATCACGAAATCGCGTCCTTGTAATGCCGCCAGGGCCTGGCCGGTGCGATGCAAGGCCAGGGAGCCGCGCGGGCTCGCGCCCAGGTATACGTCGGGATAGTCTCGCGTGGCATTGACCAGGGCCACGATGTATTCCTTGATCAAGGGATCCACATAGATCTTTTTCACCTCGTCCTGGATGCGGAGAAGCTCATCTACCTGCACCACCTGCTCGAGGTTGTCGATGGGATGGACGAATTGCTGGGCGTCCAGGATACGAATCTCCTCTTCCGGCTTGGGGTGACCCAGGCTGATGCGCATCAGAAAGCGGTCCAGCTGGGCTTCGGGCAAGGGGAAGGTGCCTTCGTATTCGATGGGGTTCTGGGTGGCCATGATCAGGAACGGCGTGGGCATATGGTAGGTGCGCTCGTCGACGGTGACCTGGCGCTCCTCCATGGCCTCCAGGAGAGCCGATTGGGTCTTGGGGGTCGCCCGGTTGATCTCATCGGCCAACACGATCTGGGCCATGATGGGGCCGGGGCGGAACTCGAACTCGCGGGTCTTTTGGTTGAACAGCGAGACGCCGGTGATATCGCTCGGCAGTAGGTCGGGCGTGAATTGGATACGATGGAACGTGCAGCCAATGGACTTGGAAAAAGACTTGGCCAGCATGGTCTTGCCGACGCCGGGCACATCCTCGATCAGCACATGCCCCTGGCAGACCAGGGCGATGAGGGCGAGCTGCACTTCGCGGTGCTTGCCGATGATGACCTTTTCGACGTTATCGACCACTCGCTCGCCGACTTCTTGGATCGGATTCATGAACCACTCCTTCGTAGGTATCGCGTGACAGATGGGGAAAAGGATACACCGGAGTTTTAGATATGTCAAAGCGATCCTCTATGCGGGGGGTGTCCAGGATTTTGGGTAGGGCGAACTCATGGGCGCTCACAGCGAACGCAGGCCCTACGACGGCGAATTCCGAGGATCTTACACACCCCCGATGGTATGCACCGCGCGGCCCTGCGACAATCCTGAGGATGGTCCTTTGCACGCTGGCACGAAGCATCTCCACGCGGCAAAGCGCGCACACTATGGGCGGGGGTGCATCCGGTGTAGAATGGCCAGGTAGGATCAGGCCTGCGTCAAGCCAACCAGAAGAGGGAACGAACACAGAAGGAGGACACCATGTCCATTACGGGCCGAGAGCGTCTGCTGACCGCCATCCATCGCGGCAAGCCGGATCGCTTGCCCTGCTCGATCCACGCCTGGATCGATTACCACCTGCAGAACACCATGGGGGGCATGGACCAATTCCAGGCCTACGCGCGTATCGGCATGGACCCTGTCATCTATGTGGTGCCCAATTACCTGTTCGATGAGCGGGACCTGGAGGATTGGCGCGTCGACCAGCGAGACCTGGGCGCGGACGGGGCGGGCAACCGCCTGTG
>CAYQDH010000617.1:0-3098 GCA_964416075.1 uncultured Anaerolineales bacterium
GACGACCTGCTCACGACTCAGGGCCACAAAGGCAGAGCCAAAGGAGGCCATGTAAGGCTCATCAATCACCATCAGCGTCCGAGGAACCAACTTGGCCAGCTCGCCCTCTTGCCAGATTGCCTTGATGCTCAGGTGTTTGGCCACCGCGTCCGCCAGCACCTCGTCATAGAGGATAGGACGCTGGTTTTGATCGACAATCATCAGGCCCCAACTCACGGGGCCAGTCACTTGGCCCTTGAGCACCAGGGGAGATTGTGGCCACTGGATATCTCCCTGCCGCAACGCTTCCAGGCCCATGGCGTATTCGGCGCCAATCTGGCCATAGCGGAGCTCATTCTCCAAATATGCCAAGTACAGGCGCTCCAGGTCCGCGTCAAAGTCCTCTCGCCGGTCCACGTAGATGCGGTCTCCCTCAAGGCGGATCCCCGGAAAACGCTCGCTGAATTGGACATACATGTTTTCGAGGAAGGACCGCCGGGGCAGCTGAGGCCAACCCGGGATGCTCGGAAAGCGCTGCAGGATACTTTTCCAGGCAACGTTCACGTCAGTATATGGCACACTGCCCAGGGCAAACGGCAACCAACCTGCTTGAAAGGTGGACATCTCTTCCCCCACAGCTTAGGATACAGGCCCAACTTGAAAAAAGCATGAACAAGGGCAGTGCGACGGCTATAAATTTCTTCAACTATGAGATGGGCATTACCGAAATGAGGATCACCAGGCCGACTCGGCCTTGGGCGGGACCGTGGGAGTCATTGTCCCGCGATAGCCTCCCAAACGGCTCTGAGCCAAAAAAAATCTCCCCTCTGGGGAGACTAATTGGCCTCCCTCTCATCTTTCAGGCGGATCTGATGCCCGCCTGTCGGAATTGGCACCTTGACCTGGTGAGCATATCGTTGGCGAGTCCCTCGCCAATAATACGCCATCTGGGCCGGGTTGCCGGGGTTTCGCAGGGCCGATCCCTCCACCCCTCTAGATAAGAGTACACCCACGCACCATCTGCAATTGTTGACAACATATTATCACAGTTTGGGAGAGCTGTCAACCTGAATCGCAGGGCTTTGTCAAAGTCGCGATTATGTCATTCTGAGCGAAGCGAAACATCCCTGTTTACTGTAGCGGAGACCCTTCGTTTGCACTCAGGGTGACGGCCGCGGCGACAATGACAAAGCCCTGACCTGAATCGGAGATTTTGCCAAGCCCTGACAGAGCCCGGTTCGGGTGTAGTGGTCGACGGCAGCGGAGGGTCCCTCTCACCTCGCTTGCGGCGTGATTTCGTTACCGCTATAATCGTACTGTCCATCTCTAATGTGGTCACAGAGCATCAAGATCAGCAGCATCCGACTGTTGCCTCGGCGAGATCACACCATAGGGAACCGAGACTGGGAGCACCGGACAGGATTCGAGGTTCACTCTCGCCCCGGGCGGGAAGGGGACCTTTCCTGGGAGGCTGCTGTATCATCAACGGCTAGGAACGCCAGGATGGGAATAGTAGCCTTTGTCTTGCTTGCCCTCAAGCGCCTCCGAAGCCAGGCCTTGTTAACCCTGTTGCTCATCGTGAGCGTGGCCGGTGCAGTGGGCCTGTTAGTCTGTATACCCGTCTTCTCCGGGGCCGTCACGCGGGTGCTGATGCAGGAAGAGATGAGCATCAAGACCAGGTTGCTGAACCGGCCGCCATTCGCTGTGCGTATCTACGCTCTGCCCACCTATTCGCAGCCGATGGGCTGGAGTGACGTAAGCTATGTTCGCGAGTGGCTCGGACAGACGGTTGCTCAGCAGGTGGGATTGCCGCTGAGGAGAGTCTACCAGCAGAGCGAAAGCCCCTCGATGCACATACGTCCACGACCCGACGACGTGCATTACAACGGTGAGGAATTCGGTGCCACGCGTGTGGCCTGCATTCTGGATGTAGAGCCGCACATCGACGTCGTCGCCGGCGAGCCCCTTGGCGCATCGATCACCCCAGGCCGGATGAGCGTGTGGATATTGCCCTCGCTAGCCGAAAAGTGGGGGCTCGAGATTGGCGAGACATACCAATTGGCCTACTTTTTCCGAGCGGGCCAGGAACCCTTGAGCCTGCGCATCGCCGGTTTTTGGCAGATGCGCGACCCCACCGATGACTTTTGGTACAGTGACCCCCAGGAGCTACTTGGCGATGCCTTACTGACCACCCCTGAGCAATATCAAACCTACATTGCCCCTATCACACCCGAGGGCACCGGGTTCAATTTCTGGTATTATGTCCTAGACGATGCTCGCATGAACATGAACAATGCGCCCCAGTATATCAAAGGCCTAGAGGAGTTGCAGCGTGATGTAGAGGAGTACTTGCCCCGAGGTAAGGTGGACTATGCGCCCGCCCAGGAGCTGGCGCGCGGCCAGCAGCGCAAGGTGGCGCTGGAGGCGATCTTGCTTGGTTTTGGCCTGCCGCTGATGGGTATTCTTGCTTTTTTCATGTTTTCTATCGCTACTATCGCGGCGCGCTATCAAATGCGCGAGACGGCCCTGCTGATGAGTCGCGGCAGCAGTCGTTGGCAAATGAGCTTGCTTACCCTAATAGAGTCTCTCGTAATTCTGGCGGTGGGTTATCCTCTTGGTCTCCTGCTTGGGCTCAGCTTGGCACGAGCGATGGGCTACACCACGGGATTCATGAGCTTCGTTTCCCGCGTCCCCTTGCAGGTGCACTTGGCCGCTGCCGACCAACGGCTGATCGTTGCAGCCCTGGCCATCAGCTTACTGGCACGGACGTTGCCTCCTCTACTGACCGCGCACTATACTGTTGTGACCTATGAGCGCCGGGCATCCCGCTCGGTTTACGTATTGACTGGGGCGCGCCTTTTGCTGATCGCCTTTCTGGCCGCCGCCGCGCTCTACGCCTATCAGCAGTTGCTGGTGCGTGAGGAGCAAGGGCTAATCGGCTGGAGTCCCGGGCAGAACCCCTGGCGCGATCATCCCCTGCTTCTGTTGGCCCCTACTTTATTCCTATTCACCACGCCGCTGATCGTTGTCGAAATCTTTCTAGTCCTGATGCGCATGGTGTCGTTTGCGGCGCGGCTCTTGCCACGCGCCGTCGGCTACTTGGGCTTTCTTAGCCTCGG
>CAYQDH010000618.1:0-3076 GCA_964416075.1 uncultured Anaerolineales bacterium
ATGGCCAACGCGCAGTTGGTGGCTTCTCTGCCCAAGCCCAAGGTGCTCGAGTTGTGCATGATCCAGGGGCCGCTGCAATGGGAGATCCTGACGGAGAAACCCAAGATCGAGAAGGGCTGGCTGGTCCTGCCCGACAAGCCGGGCTTGGGCGTGGAGCTGGCGCCCGACCTGGAGCAGCGTTTTCCCTACATCGAAGGGAACTATTACATCGAAGTGATGCGCTAAAACAGAGGAGGTCAGAGCACCATGTTGATTGTAGGTATCGTTGGCAGTCCGCGCAAGGATGGACGCACTGCGGCCCTCGTCCAAGCGGCGCTGGATGGGGCCGCCTCGGCGGGCGCGGAGACGCGCCGAGTTTTCCTGTTCGACTATGACATCAAGCCCTTTTCGGCCGCGGGAGGATCGGGGGAGGGCGTCCGATTTTGCCCCCAGGAGCTCAGCCAGCTCTGTGAGCAGGCCGACGCCCTGGTGTTGGGCGCGCCGGTCTACTGGGGCGACATCAACGGTATGACCAAGGATTTCATGGACAGCGTGCGCATCTCCAACTCTAACGGCAAGCCGGGGCTGGGGGTCGCCATCGCCGGGGGCAGCGGCAAGGGTTTGCTCTCCGGGGTGCAGTCGATCTACCATTTCTACTATCACAAGCAGATGCGCGGCATGGACCCCACGCCTGTCTCACGGTTCAACATGGATGAGGCGCTGGTGGAGCTTGGGCTAAGCGGCGCTCGACTCGCAGAGATGGCCAGGCAGCCCATGCCCTTCGCCGGCGCATCGGACGAGCGTTGGCCCGAGGTAGTGGCCCACTATGCCACGCTGCCCTACCTGAACGGCGACCCGGTCGCCGAGTTCCTGATGCTGGCGGAGCAGCTGGTGAGCACCTCGTCGAGCGACAAGCTGGAGGCCGCTCGGGCCGAGCTGGCGTTGGCCCACCAGGCGTTGCTACGCAACGATCGGCCCGAAACGGGCCGCCACGCCGTGCGCTGCTATCTGTTGCTCTTTTACCAGGGCTAGGCGTATCCACCCATGTCCATGACCTCAAAGGAACGGGCGCGGATCGCCCTGCTCGGTGGAGTGCCCGACATGGTGCCCTTTGGCGCCAACGGGATCGACTATGACACGGTAGAGCACATCCTCGGTCACGAGACCTATATGCGCGCCCGAGGCAAGTGCCTGCTGGCCCTCTGGGAGGGCCGGCGCGACGAGATGGTGCAGAGCCTCGTCGAGGACACCATCGCGCTGTTCAACAAGCTGGATGTCTGCGACATCATCAGGGCCGACGGCGCGGGCCCCGTGCCGCCCAAGGGCTACCAACCCGAAGCTCCCCGGCGCATTGACCGGGCCACCTGGGAATTCGCCGATGGCCGCGTCTGCAAGTGGTCGGACCTGACCGGGGAGATCACTCTGGTCTACGACCCCCAGCAGTGGACTCGCATCCTGCGAGCGGAAGACTATGCCCTGGAATTCGAGTATACGGAGCCTGATCCATCCGTTTACGAGCTGATCGACGCCGTGGTGGCCGCCTTCGGAGATACCCGCTTTCTTTTGAGCTCCTTTCCGCTGGCTAACGAGTGGGTACAGCCCGGAGGGATGGAAAGGTCCCTCGTGGAGATGGCGGAAAACCCCCAGTTGGTGGAACGGGCTTTGCAGTCGACGCTGGCCGAGGCTCGGGTGCTCCAGGCCCACTGGGTCAATCGGGGCATCGACGGCGTGATCGCGGGCACCGACTGGGCCTATCGCTCGGGGACCTTTATGTCGCCAAGCATGTGGCGTCGCTTTTGTTACCCCGCTCTGCAGGCCAACGTCAAGGCCGCCCACCAAGCCGGACTGATCTATGTGAAGCACGCCTGTGGCAACAACTGGGCCATCCTGGATAGCTTTATGGAAGCGGGAGTCGATTGCTACCAGTCCATTCAGGCGTCAGCGAGCATGGACCTGGCCCGAGTCAGAGGGGCGACGAGTGGACGCATGGCTTTGTGGGGCGGTATATTGCTCGAACACCTGGTGGCCGGCACGCCGGATGAGGTCCGGCAAGACGTTCGCAGCGCCATGCAGGTGGCCAAACAGGGCGGTGGGTTCATCCTTGGTCCTTCTCATAGCGTCGCCGTGGGCACCCAGTACGACAACCTGATGGCCGCGCTGGACGAATTCGACAAGCTGCGTGTATATTGATGTCAGGGCTGGGAATTACCTTCACCCACCCGAGTGTCAACTATTTTAGCTAGGAGGCAGGCATGCGTATTACATCGACTGAAATCTGGACCGTTGTGGTGCCCACCATCCCCGGGCGCGTGCATTCGGCCATCTATGGCCCCGCCGGGTGGGATGAGGTGCCCAAGCACATCATCCGCGTCCACACGGATGACGGGCTCTACGGCATCGGCGAGACGGGCCGCGGCTGCCCATTGGAGAATGTGCGTAAGCTCGCGGCGCAGATCCAGGGCCTCGACCCTCGCCAGATGATGATCCAGCAGCTGCCCGCCGTGGCCTCCCTCGACCGCAAGCCGGAAGGACGCTATGACCCCAACCGCTGGTGGGAGAGGGCCGAGGCCGGGCCCCACCTATCGGGCTACGAGGCGCTGGAGATGGCCATGATCGATCTGCTGGGCAAGCTCTACAACCAGCCGGCGCACTGGTTCCTGGGCGGCGCCGTGCGCGACCGCGTGCCCGCCGACTACTGGATCGGCCACCAGACCCCCGAGGACTGCGCCGCCAACACCAAGCTGGCCGTAGCCCGCGGGTTCAAGGGTATGAAGATGAAGTGCACCGGCGACGAGCCGATGGTCGCGCGCTGCCGCGCCATCTGGGATGTGGCCGGTCCCGAGTTCGAGCTGACCATCGACCCTAACGAGCGCTTTTGGCGCCCCACCGAAGCGCTGGAGCTGGCGCGAGAGTTGGTCAAGTATGGCAAGGTCAAGGTGTTCGAGGACCCCTTCCCCAAGTGGAACCAGGACTGGTACCGTCTGCTACGAGAGCACGGTGTGGTTCCCGTGGCCCAACACCTGGGCGCGCCCACCGATATCATCAACGCCATCAAGGCCGAGGCGGTGGATTATCTGAACCTGGGCGGCAGCATGAT
>CAYQDH010000619.1:0-3072 GCA_964416075.1 uncultured Anaerolineales bacterium
GGGCTATCGCCATGCTGGCCCCGATGCTCGGGGGTTGGCTGGCGGGGACCACGTCCTACCCCATGGTGTTCGCGCTCTCGCTGGTCTTTGGCGCCATCGCCGTCCTGATCTCCCTGCCCTTGCTCGATACGCGCAAGCAGGAGACGCGCGCCCAGCCGCCTTTATGAGGGGTGGGCGGACTCAACACGGAGGGGAGGGAGTTCACACCGATGAACACCGATTTAGGAGGATAAACACGGATAGGATCATGTTGACCCCACGACCCGGAGCGCCCTTTGGCCGCTAACGCAGCTCCCGCCGAGGCAGCCATGGAAGAGGTCCTGCCGCCGCACTATACCCGCAACGCCATCGCCTTTGTGGCGGATTATGCTTTCTTTCTCTTTGCCATGGGGTTCATCGGCGCGGGCACAGTGGTTCCGGCGCTGATCGCCCAGTTGACGCCCCATTCCGAGATCTATGTGGGGTTGCTGAACGGCCTGATCAATGGCCTGTGGCTTTTGCCGCAATTGGTCATCGCCGGGGCCGTCACGCGGCTGCCGTACAAAAAGCCCTTTATCGTCTGGTCGGCGGTCATCTCGCGTCCGGTGATGTTGCTCACCGCCATCGCGGTCCAGCTCTACGGCAACACCCGGCCCCTGGTCGCGCTCATCACCCTCCTGGTGAGCTTTTCCCTCTTTTATGTGGGAGACGCGATGGCCTCGGTGCCCTGGTTCGACCTGCTCTCGCGCACCATTCCCGGCCGCCGCCGGGGGCGCATCTTGGGCGCGGCGCAGATCATCGGGGGCGTCCTGGGGATCGCTTCGGGGATGGGAGTGCGCTATGCCCTCAGCCCGGCCGGCCCGTGGGGGTTCCCCAGCAACTATGCCGTCCTGTTTGCCATCTCTGCGGTGGCCATGCTGGGGTCCACCATCGCCCTGATCTGCCTGGTCGAGCCTCCTCCCACCGTGACGGAGCACAAGGCCCCACCTCTGCGCGAGGTGATCGCCATGCTGCCGCGCATCCTCCTGCGCGACCGGCCCTTTCTGCGTATGAACGCCGTCCGGCTCTTTTTCAGCTTTGTGGGGATGAGCAGCGCCTTTTACGTGCTCTATGCCACGCGCCAGCACGGCCTGGGGGTGGAGGTCACGGGGCTCTTTGTCTCGGCGCAGGTGGTCGGCTCTCTCGTCTCGGGCTTGCTGATGAGCGTGGTCCAGGACCGCCTCGGCCCGCTGGCCCATATGCGGCTCACGATCGTGCTCGCGGCGTTGCCGCCCGCCCTGGCACTGCTCGCCGGAGCGCTCTTCCCCTCCCTGGGGAGCGGCATCTTACCCCTTTACCTGGCGCTGTATGTCTTCCTGGGGATTACCGCCGGGGTGGTGGGGTGGCCCTTCCTGAACTGGGTCATGGAATACACCGGCGAGACATGGCGGCCCCTGTACCTGGGGATATCCAACACCCTGGGGGCCATCAGCATGCTGGCCCCGGCATTAGCGGGCTGGCTGGCCGGGACCACTTCCTACACCACCGTGTTTGTGCTGTCCCTGGTCTTTGCTGGGATCGCAGGCCTGCTTTCGCTGCCCTTGCTCGACACGCGCAAGCACGATGCGCAGGCCAATTGAGAAAGGAAAAGACTCAACACGGAGGCACAGAGATGCCACAGAGAACACAGAGAAGAAGATGAGAGGGAAACCTGTTCTTCCTCTCTGTGTCCTCTGTGCGATCTCTGCCTCCGTGTTAGGTCTCTTCGTCCTACGGCTCTTGTGCTCCAGAGGCGCGCACCGCAGCCAGCAGGGATGCGGGGTCCCCGCCCTTGGCCACATAGCCCGCCGCCCCGATCTGGCGCATCAGCGCCTTTTTCTCCGAGTCGTCGAACATCGACAGGACGATGACGCGCACGCGCGGGAGCTCGGCCAGGATGCGTCGTGTGGCCTCGATGCCATCCATGCGGGGCATGTTCAGGTCCATGAGCACGATATCGGGCTCCAGCTCGCGCACCCGCGCGATGGCCTCCAGCCCGTCGCCTGCTTCCCCCACCACCTCCAGGTCCGGCTCGGCGTGGAGAAGCCCCACCAGCCCCTTGCGCACGATAGCATGATCGTCCACCACCACAAGGCGCAGCTTGCGCGACACGTGGCACTCCGGCTCGGCGCAGCGCTCCGCCTTTTCGGGCTCCGGGTGGGGCACAGCGGCAGCCTCGGCCTCGCTCTCCAGCGGAACCTGCAAGGTGACGCGCGTTCCCTTTCCGGGCACAGCTTCCACGGCGAACTGCCCACCCATGTAGGCCAAGCGCTCCCTGATGCTGAACAGTCCAAATCCCCCCAAGGAGCTGTCGGGCGCGTCGCCTGCCGTGAATCCACGGCCCTCATCCGATACCACGAGCTGTATCGTATCCGGGGCGGGGTACGATAGCTGGATCATGGCCCGGTCCACGCCCGCGTGCTTGACTACATTGAAGAGCAGCTCTCGGGCGCTGTGGAAAAGGAGTGTGGCGATCTCCTCGGGCAGTGGGGGCCTAGCCCGGCCTTCGGAATCTGGGGCCTCAGATGCCTGGGGTTGCGCAATCTCGGCCTCGGGAGCCTGGACATCGACCTGCAGGCCATGGTGCTCGTTCATCCAACGGCCAAGCCAATGTAGGGCGGGGACCAGCCCCGCGTCGTGGAGGATGACCGGGCTCAGCTCCGCGGTGAGCGAGCGAGAAGCCTTGATCGCCTCGTTCAATAAGTCGAGCGCCTGGCGCAGGGCAGGCAACGCTTCCTGACCCGCTCGCGGCTGGGCGACGTGCATCTGTAGGGCGGCGGCAGCCAAGAGTTGCTGCAAGTGGTCGTGCAAGAGCCCGGCCAGCCGGCGGCGCTCTCGTTCTTCAGCGCGCGTCAGCTCGACGGCCAGGGCGCGAAGCTGCGCGGCGCGCTCCTCGGCCAGGGCGGTGCGCTCGGCCACGCGCTGTTCCAGCGTCTCATTGGCCACGCGTAGCGCCTCCTGGGCCTCACGTTGCGCCGTGGTATCGACGGCCACACCTAGAAAGCGCACGGGCTCGCCCGCATCGTCAGTGAGATAGCGGCCGAACACGCGCAACCAGGCCGGGCGGCCATCGTC
>CAYQDH010000620.1:0-3072 GCA_964416075.1 uncultured Anaerolineales bacterium
CGGGCCATAGGAGGGGGTCAAGAACTCTTCAAAGAAGCCGCCCTCCAGGCAAAAGGGCAAACCGGAGGTATGGCCGAACAGATGGAGGAGCGTGATATCCGCATAGCGCGGGTCCTCCATGGTAAAGGTGGGTACATAATCCAGGTAGCGGCGGGTGAGATCGACCTTGCCCTGCTCGGCAAGCTGCAACAGGGCGGCCCCCGTAAAGGCCTTGGACATCGACTGCATGATCATCACCGATTTCTCGGTCATCGGCGCCCCGCTGCGCACGTCGCGCACGCCAAAGCCGCGCGCATAGACCAGCTGGTTGTCCCTGATGAGCCCGACGGCCAGGCCCGGCATGTGGTGTTCGTCCATCACCCGGGCCACCTCTTCTTCCAGCAGGGCAACGCGCTTTTTGGGCCTGGCGGGCGGCGGCAGCGGCCCGTTACTGAGCAGGTCGCGGAGCGATGGATTGGACAAGGTGGGGATGGCCGCCAGGCTCAGGCCGGCGTAACGCAGAAACTGACGACGGGTCAAACGCTCCATGGTGATCCTCCTTGCTGTTCACTTGATCTGTCCTTCATTCCCTCAAAGCGGGTCGTCGGGCCTCATGCAGCGGGGCAAAGCTCACTGCACCACGGTCTCTGAGTACTGGCCTGACATCCCCGCCGCAAAATTGGGCGGAGAAAACAGCCGCATGCCGTCGATGATCTCCCACTCGATGTGCATGTTCTTGTACATCCCGAACCCGTTGCCCCTGGCGTATAGATTCTCTCCCTCCGGCCCCTCTTTATTCGGGGGATGGCTGACGGTGCCCTCCCAACCGGATGATACCCCCCCCTCTGTTGATGTGACCAGCCTCCAGGTGCCGGGCGCGTTGCCCCAATCCCACAAAGCGTACTGGGGATTTTGGGTCACGGTGATCTCGTGGCACACCCAGGTAAGCTCACCGGCCAGACGAGGATCGTCACTCTCAACGGTTAGCCAGGTAATATAGTCAGCATGAGATACAGTGCCGGACCAACGATAGTTGACCACCTCGCTATTAGTAAAGCGAACGGGGACATCGACGAAGGTGGTAACCGTGCGCCCCGCCTGCACAGGCGCCGCCAAGAGCATGACGCTCAAGACGACTAGAGCCAGAATCAACGACAGCTTGTGTGCTTTCATGCTGATGCCTCCCTTGGTTATACAGCTATTCGATCGTCCCAGCAGTCCGCCGTCTCAAGCTTCCAGGTTTGATCACCACCCCCTTTCATCTGTCGTGCCACGGGGCTCGATATTGCGCCTAGTCGCTGTCCCTATCCGGAGCAACCCCGCCATCTCCTTGTGCCTGTGGCGGGGCGGCCTGGGTCTGCTCGCGCAGGTAATCCAGCAAGGCATCGAGGCCGGCAAAGGCTTTGCGCTCGCCTGAAGAGACTTCCTCCAGCGAGGCGCGCCATCCTATCCCCCCGCCGGTCCCCACTTGCCACAGTCGCAAGAGATAAGACAGATAACTCTTGACCATCTTGATGCCTCGCCTACAATATAGCAGGGGGGTCTCAAGCAGGTCTTAAGAAACTCTTGGCGCAGGCTTGTGCGCGGGTGCGACAAAGGTAGGCCAGCATGGCGCATCTGGACCTCTTACTGCTCGGCGGCTTTTTCGCGCGGATCGACGGCCAAGTGCTCGATGGCTTTTCCTCCGACAAGGCCCGCGCCCTGCTGGCCTACCTGGCGGTGGAGGCGGACCGACCGCACCGGCGGGAGACGCTGGCCACGCTCCTCTGGCCGGAGGGCACCGAATCGCAGGCGCGCGCCAGCCTCAGCCAGGCCCTCTTCAATCTGCGCTCCATCCTCGGCGACCGCACCCCCAATGCCGCCCCGTCGTCACCAGGAGCGAATCGCGCGACCCAGCCATCTCCCCCGATCATTCTCGTTACCGGGCAAACCCTCCAATTCAACCTCGCGTGTGACCATCGCGTGGATGTGATCTCCTTCTCCTCTTGCCTGCGGGCTTGCGCCGCGCGTGCTCATTGCGTGGGGGAAGATTGCACTTCCTGTTTGCAGCAGTTGAGCGAGGCCGTCTCCCTCTATCGCGGTGGCTTGTTGCAGGACCTGGCCGTCGCGGATAGCGTGCCCTACGAGGAGTGGGCCGCTGTGCGCCGCGAGCAGCTCCATCGCGGCGCGCTGGAGGCGCTGCAGCGCCTGGTCGCCGCCCATGAGCGTGGCGGCGACTATGAGCGGGGGCTGGCTTACGCCTGGCGGCAGGTGGAGCTGGACCCCTGGCGCGAGGACGGCCAACGCCAGTTAATGCGTTTATTGGTCTTGAGTGGCCAGCGCAGCGCTGCCTTGGCCCAGTTCGACGCCTGCAAGAAGCTCCTCGCCGACGAGCTGGGCGTCGACCCCGAGGCAGAGACCCTGGCTCTCCACGAGGCCATCCGACAGGGCAAGCTCGCTGTATCTGCCCATCTATCGCCCTCCGCGCCCCCTAGTGCCCCTGTGACGGCCAGCGAAGCGCGGCAGGATGCCTGCCCACGCAGCGTGGGCCTGGCTACAGCCTTGCCGAGCCGGCGAGCGTCCCTTGGGCCTGGCACAGAAGAGCCCGAGCCCCGCGCCCTCTTTGTGGCGCGCGAGCAGGAGCTGGCCCGTCTCGACCAATGGCTGCAGGGCGCCCTCCGGGGTCTGGGCCGCGTGGGATTCGTTGTCGGCGAGCCGGGGAGCGGCAAGACGGTGCTGCTGCGCGAGTTCGCCCGCCGGGCGATGGACGCCTACCCCGAGCTGGTGGTGGCCGGCGGCTCCTGTAACGCCTATGCCGGCCTGGGCGATGCCTACCTGCCCTTTGCCGAGATCCTGCGCTTGCTCAGCGGCGATGTCGAGTCTCACCGTGCGGCGGGGGCGCTGAGCCGCGAGCAGGCCGAGCGCCTGTGCGAGGCCACGCCCGTGGCCCTGCGAGCCATCTTGGAGGTGGGGCCAGCCGTGATCGACACGCTGCTCGTCCGCAGCGCCCTCCTCGCGCGGGCTCGCGCTTTGCCCGATGGCGCTCGATGGGAGGCGCGGGTGCAGGAGGCGATCGACCATCGCCCCATCGTCTCTTCGCAGTCATTCCTCCAC
>CAYQDH010000621.1:0-1289 GCA_964416075.1 uncultured Anaerolineales bacterium
CGGAGCTGGTCCACCTGCCCAAACAGAATATCACCCTGTTGAACGGCCTGGGCACGCACCGCCCCAACACGGCCGAGGAACTGGAACGGATGCTGGGCCCCAGCATCGTGCGGCAGTATACCATCCTGCAGCATGATGCCTGGGATGAGGCCAACCTGGTAGACCTGGGCACGACGCGCTACGGCCACCGCATGGTGGTCAATCGGGAATACTACCAGGCCCAGTTCAAGATCTTGACCGGCTTTATCGAGCCGCACTTTTTCGCGGGATTCAGCGGCGGGCCCAAGGCGGTGCTGCCGGCCATCGCCGGGTTCCAGGCCATCATGGACAACCATGGCTATGCCATGCTCAACGATCCGGCGACGACATGGGGACGCACCGAGGGCAACCCTGTCTGGGAGGAGATCCGCGAGGTAGCCGCCGTAACACACCCCGATTTCCTGCTCAACGTGACCCTCAACCGCCGGCGCCAGATCACGGGCGTTTTCGCCGGTGACATCTGGCAGGCCCACGCACAAGGGGTGGTGCAGGCCCGGGAGGCGGCGATGGTGGCAGTGGACGAACCCTATGACATCGTCATCACCACCAACAGCGGCTATCCGCTGGACATCAACCTCTACCAGGCTGTGAAGGGGATGTCTTGCGCGGCACAGATCGTCAAGCCGGGAGGAAGTATCATCATCGCCGCCGAATGCCCCGAGGGTGTGCCCGACTATGGCCAGTATCGGCGCCTGGTGCGAGAGGCCGGTTCTCTGCAAGGGATCGACGATATGATCGGCCAGCCGGGCTTTCGTTGCCAGGATCAATGGGAAGCGCAGATCCAGGCGCGCGTGCAACAACGAGCCGAGGTGTTCGTCTATAGCTCATACCTCTCCGATGAGGTGCTGCGCGAGATGTTGTTGCAGCCCTGCCACGACATCGAGGCCACGTTAGCCATGCTGCGCCGCAAACATGGCCCCCAAGCGCGCATCTGCATCCTGCCCGAGGGGCCACAGACGATCCCCTATCTCGCCTAGAGGAAAGGAGTGAATCGCAAGATGCCCGATCAAGACTTGTGCCTCATTCCCCAGCCCAAGGAAGCCCGTCGGGGCCAGGGGCATTTTCGCCTGGACCAGGATACGACCATCATGCTGCTGCCCGGCGGGGGGGAGCAAGAGCATTTCTCTGCGCGCATGCTGCAGCAAGAGATCCGGGAGAACACGGGGCTGGCGGTGCCGATCCAAAAGATGGCCCGTCCCGACCGCAAGCGCAACGTGATCCTCCTTGTCTCGGACCCCCAGGCGGCAAGG
>CAYQDH010000621.1:1319-3067 GCA_964416075.1 uncultured Anaerolineales bacterium
CGTGGATATCAGCTCGGATCGGGTCATCGCCGGGGGGCAGGGGGCGACGGCAACGCACTATGCCGTGCAGACCCTGCGCCAGGTCTCCCGTGTGGAGGCCGCCCTATGGCCCGCCCTGCAGATCTTGGACTGGCCCACGTTGGCCTATCGCGGGGTGATGATGGATGTCTCGCGGGGCAAAGTGCCTACGATGGAAACGCTCATGGAGGTGGTCGACCGGCTCTGCCTGGCCAAGGCCAACGTGCTACAGCTCTACACCGAGCATACCTTCGCCTTTCCCCACCACCCGCGCATCGGCCAGGGATGTGGCCCCCTCACCCAAGACGACATGCTGGCCCTGGATGCTTACGCCCGTCCGCGGGGAATAGAGCTGATGCCCAATCTGAACTCGTTCGGGCACTGCGCCCACCTCCTTGCCCTGCCGGAATACCAACACCTGGCCGAGTCGGCAGCGGGCTGGTCCCTTTCACCCACCGACGAGGGCGCCTACGCCCTGCTGGATGACCTGTACGCGGACCTGCTACCCGCGTACAACTCGCGCACATTCAACGTGGGCTGCGATGAGACGTGGGACCTGGGCAAGGGGCGCTCGGCGGAGGCCGTGGCGGCGCGGGGCACGGGTCGGGTATACCTGGAGCACATCCTGCGCCTGCGAGAGCTGGCAGCCCGCTATGGCTGCCGCATCCAGCTGTGGGGCGATATCCTGCTGCACTACCCCGAGCTGGTGCCCGAGCTGCCTGAGGACGTGACGCTGCTGGACTGGCATTACGAGGCCGAGGAGGACTACCCCTCGCTCAAGGTGTTCGCCTCTAGCGGGCGGCCCTTTTGGGTCTGCCCAGGCACATCGTCCTGGAACACCCTCTTTCCGCGCATCGAGAATTCCAACAGCAACATCCGCACCTTGGCCCGCCAGGGCGCCGCACAGGGCGCGCAGGGCCTGCTCAACACGGACTGGGGCGACAACGGGCACTATCAGCCACTGGGGCAGTGTTGGTACGGCTATGTGTATGGGGCCGAGCAGGCCTGGAGCGGGGGCCGGACGGACGATCAGGCGTTCGATCCCTGTTTTGGACGGCTCTTTTTTGGGCTGGACGGCGAGAAGGTGGCACAGGTCATGCGCGAGTTGGGCCGGCTGAACACGCTACCGGGGATGCCCCTGCCCAACGCCACACGCAGCATCTATGCCCTGCTGGACGAGCCCCTGGTTGGCGAGGCGGCCGCTGCGCTGCCCGCCGCCACGCTGGAGGAGATCGGGCGCGTGTGCGGAGAGGCGCAGGATACGCTACGTGAGGTGCGGGCTGCCAGCCGCGACACCCTCTCCATCGATGAGCTGGTCTACTCCGCGCGCCTGATGTCCTATGCTGCGCGCAAGACTCTGACGTCACAGCAGTTCCGCGCGGCATTGAGCGCGGTGGGTGGGCCGGGCGAAGCAGGGCTGAGTCAGGCCATTGCCACCTGGCGCGCGCTGGATGGCGAGCTAGTGGAACTGGCCGAGCTCTTCCAGAAGCTGTGGCTGGCGCGGGCGCGCCGCTCCGAGATCGACATTACCATGGGCTATTTCGCCGCGCTGCGGCAGCGCTACGCGGCGGCGGAGCGCTGGTGCCAGGAGCGTCTCGACCAACTGCGCGCCAGTCAGTCGCCCAGCTACGACCTGGGCGAATATGCCCGCGCTGCCGCAGAGTACGAGATCCTGGGACAAGGCTACTGGCGACGCTGGCACGAACTGGGGCTGCTGCCGGACTGAGGCG
>CAYQDH010000622.1:0-3066 GCA_964416075.1 uncultured Anaerolineales bacterium
ATCGGGCTCCCAGGTGCCGGTGATCGGCCACCTGCGCTCGCCCTTGTCGTTATAGCAGGGATACCAGCCGGCGTCGATCCACCACACGTCGGGGCAGATACCCTTTTGCACAAACTTTTCTATGTACCGCACCTGGTTCTCCTCGGTGGCGGCGGTAAACTCTTCGCCCTCGTCGGTGCCCGCGCAGGCCAGGAGCGGCTTCATAGGCTGCCCGTTGGGGCGGGGCAGGATGTGGGCCAGGTACCAACGGCGCCACAGGTTCACGGCCCGGGAGGCGTCGCCCGACCAGGACAGGACCGTCATGCGCGGCGTGCGGATGGTCTCGCCCGGCATGAGGCGCAGGTGCGTCTTTTGCTGGCCCGCGCACACCTGCACGCCATCAGGAGTCGCGGCGAAACGGATAGCCCACTGCGCCGGCCAGCCGACGGCCAGGGAGAGGCCCCAGTCCTGGAACGTGAGGCGGTAGTAGGGGAACGCGCCATCGCTGGGACGTCCCCCGTTGGGGGCAAAATGGAGCTCCTCCCCTGCATCGAGCGCCGTCTCCACGGGGGTATACCCTTCGGCGTTGTAATAGTCGCCGTTGCAGTGATACACCACCGGGGAAGCGCCGCTGAACGGAGCATCCAAGGCCTGGATATCACTCAAGATGGGCGTGGGCTCGGCACCCCGGTTGGTGAACCAGGCCATCCACTCCACCACCGGGTAATCGCGGTACTCGGTGATCTCCACCCTCAGGCTCAGGCCCGTTTGGGGATCGCGGCCCTCGAAGACGGTCGCCGTGATGTTGGCGTCGACGCGGCGCCGGCTCATCACCGGCTGCCAGGCCTCGGGGATGCCGCGCAGGGCCTGCCCATCGAACACGAAGGAGATGGGCAGATCGGCGGCCTGGGAGAACAGGGGCCCGGCCCAGGCACGGCTTCGGGCCAGGTCCTCCGGCTTGGTAATCGGCATCGAATAGACTGTGTTCATGACAACCTCCTATCCTTCTCGCGCGCCCCGACGCCGAGGCATCGGGCAACGGCTGCAAAGGCCGCCTACGCGGCCTGGAATGGCTGCAGAGGCCACCTACGCGGCCTGGAACGTCCGGCCTGTATCCGGATCCCCCGGGGCTGGGCAGGCGTCGGCCAAAGCCTCGGCCTGGGACGCCTGGACGGTCACCTTCTGGTCTGCTGTTCCAGCAGATACCGCCCCCAGTTGTAGTACTCGTAGAGCACGACCCTGCATTGGTCGGGCTGGAACCACCAGCATGCTGTACAGGCGCCCGGCGGCGCTGGCTGCACCCATGCCACGATGTCCTCGCGATAGACGTCTCGGAAAATGCGAGCGGCCCTCTTGCTGTGGAATGTCGAAGTAACCAGTAAGACCGACCTCCAGTCACGCTCCAGGCACATGGACCGAGTATATCGTGCATTCTCTAGCGTCGAGCGCGAGGCATACTCGATGAGCAGGACCTCTTTGGGCAGGCCGCAGGCCAGCGCCTGGCGGCGCATCACCTCGGCCTCCGCCACAAGTTCGGTCCCTTCCAACACCCGGGTACCCGCGCTCAAGATAATAACCGGCGCGTAGCCACCTCGGTACAGTGCGGCGGCAAGCTGGGCGCGCTCCGGCTTGTGGTCGCCGCCAATGACAATGATAGCATCAGCCTTGCGCGGCGCATCGTGGCGCACCAACAGCGGCCCGGCGAGGATGAAGACTCCCAGCACCAGAGCAGCCGCCGCCCATAGGGCTCGCGGCTTGTGCTTCATTTGACTCAGCTTGGAGTGCGGCAGCATAGGCTGCATGACGGTGTCCTCATCCCGCTTCACTCAAGAACCGCAGGTTTTCTACCCTGCGAAGCTCACTATAACACGAGACTATCAAGCGTGTCACGTCGTCCTCAGATAGTATTGTGCTCGAGTGGACTCCGCAAGTTAGGCAACTTGCGGTACGGGAACCTCTCTCCCCGTCACCCCATCCCCACGTCTCTCTTCTGGAATACGAACGACACCAAGCGCGGGGGCTTGCCCTCGTCGCGCAGGTGCCACCACTCATCCATGTGTTGCAGGGCCAGGCCACTGCTCTGGGCGGCGTGCAGAAAATCGCTGATGTGATGGACATAGGCCTGGATCTCGATGGTACCCCCGGGGCGCTCGAAATGCGCCCGCGTGCCGCGGTACTGCTTGAAGGGATGCAGCTCGCACAGGAAAAAGCGCCCGCCCGGCGCCAGAGCGCGCGAGGCCTGGGCAAAGACCGGGCCGAGGTCCTCGATGTGCTCCAGGACCAAGTTGCACACCACCAGGTCGGCGCAGGCATCGGAGCAGGGCCAGGGCCGGGTGATGTCCGCCAGGCAAAAGAGCAGGTTGGGCGCGGACACCTTCGCTTGCGCCCGGCGGATCATCCCCGGCGACAGGTCGAGCGCCAGGATGCGCTGGGCGATCCGCACCAGGAGGGCGGTGTTCTTGCCTGTGCCGCAGCCCAGCTCGATGGCCGTCCCCCAACGACAGCCGCCCAACGCCTGGCGGGTGACCACCTCATCCAGGTCGCGGGTGAGGTTCTCGTCGGCGTCGTAGGTGCCGGACCAGGTATCGTAGACGTCGCGGATGCTGGGCTCGCCCCCTAACCTGAGGTTTGGGACATCCGCGGAACGGCGCGTGCCTTCGAGGATGATCTTGGGAACCATTTTGGATGGCAAGGTGTAAGCTCTCCTCGGTCCGTGGGGTAATCGGTGAACGGTCAACAGTGAACGGTAATCGGTGAACGGTCAACAGTGAACGGTCAACAGTGAACGGTAAGCAGTGAACGGTAAACAGTGAACGGTAAGCAGTGAACGGTAAGCAGCAAACGCCAGACGGTAAGCAGCACGGGGTAGCTGACTTGTGGGTGCTTGGCGGAACCCTGGGCACTGCTTGTCCTATGGGCTGGAGACAGTTTAGGCCGCGATGCAAGTCCCTGTCAAGTGAGCGTTCCGCGAACATGAGATAACGAACACCCGCCAGCCCTGGACACGCAGGCCGCACTCAAGGCACAACAACCACGCAAGCTAACCCCTATACGCCACGAAGAACAACCTCTTGAACGGGAACAGTA
>CAYQDH010000623.1:0-3061 GCA_964416075.1 uncultured Anaerolineales bacterium
GGACCTGTGGTGCTGGCGGGGTTGTGCGATGGGGAAAGGCCACTCTATGGCGATGCGGCGCACCCCGAAAAGATGCTGGCGCCGGATAACGAACGGGAGTGGCATCTGTGGAAGCCCGGCTATCGCGCGATCGGCCAGCCGCAAGGCCTGAGGTTCATACCCTTGTACGAGGTGTGCGACGAGCGCTACACCGTCTACTTTCCGGTGCGCCCGGCGTAACCTCCGGGTGATGGGCCAAACTTGCCTGGCGACAATAACCAGTCGCCAGGCGAGTGATAGCGGTGGCCCAGCCACCTCAAGGGCCTATAGTGACCCGGCCAGCGCCGTCGCCTCGGCAATCAGGATATCGTCGGCGCCGTAGCCGATCGGCGTCAGCAAGGTGGGAAACCAGCGACACGACGTATCGGCGCCATACCCCCCCTGATCCTTGGCCCACCGCGTGGGAAAGTAGCCATACAGGCCATTGGTATAGCCCATCACCACGCCCTGGAGAGGAGTCAGGTTGCGCGCGATCGCCAGCCCGATCTCGCTATAGGTCTCAAAGGGGATGCCGATGAGCCGCAGATCATTCAGCCGCAGGCTCGATATCTCGAACGAGAGGGTCGAGGGTAACGTGCCCGAGGCCATAGCCCGGTGGAGCCTGTCGGCCCAATCGAGCATCGCTAGAGCAACCTTCTCCTGAACCGCGTTGCCCTCCGCGCGCCCCCGTTGCTCCTGCTGCTGCAGGTCGATCACGATCGCGTCCAGCTCACTGCCCGTTGGGGGCGCGTCGAGGGGCGCTTCTACCAACCTTTGAGCGGCCCCCAACTCTACGTGCGCGGTTCCCAGCGCCCTGCTCAGAGCATCGTCCGCGGCCGCCGCCAGGCGCTCGCCGATGGCTTCCGTGTCGGAAAAATCGCCCGTACCCCAGCCTCGATCTCGGTATACGACCGGGTCTACGTCGCCACAGGCGCCCTGCAGATAGAGCCCTATCCCGCCGCGTCGGGCAGCCAGATGCCGCGCTGCCGCCCCAGGGAAATCCCCCGAATACAGCAGGTTTCGCGGCCCCAATACCACGGCGTGCGTGGCATAGTTGACCAGGGTCGCGATGGTCCGGCAGCCGCCCCCCATGGCAGGCTCGAGGGCATCGATCCCAATGGCCACGACCTGCTCATCCGTCGGGTGAGCCTGATCCTGACGGTTATACCCGACACCGTTAGCGGTGGTCGTGGCCCACGAGAGCTTGGCCCTGACCAGGCGCGACGCCAGGCCGCCCACCAGATCCACGATCCTGGTTTGCGCCGCAGCCAGCCAGGCCTCATCCAGGTACCCCATCACCCCTCGCAGGGGCATCGAAGCGGGCCCCGAGTGCGTATGGGTGCAGCTGATCAGCACATGGCCCGCGGGGGCCGCGCCGCCCTCGCCGATGCGCCGCCGCATCGAGCGAGCCGCATCGGGAGCCCACCCCAATAGGTCACACGAGACGATGGCCACGCGCTGCTGGCCATCATCGAGCAACACCGCGCGCGCCATCAGTGGATCGTGAGTCCCCGCCGACGGCGCCACGCGCGCGGCGAAACCGGTCATCCAGCCGCCAGGCGGCGGATCCAGGTTGGCCTCACCGGCGCTAGCCAGCAACTGTCCCATTCATAGCCTCCCCTTCGTCACGCGACCACCCGTCGCCCTCGCACAAGACCCGGTCACCGCGCCCCCGGATAGGATGCCGGCGGGTGCTTGAGCAACTCTTCCTCGATCAGGTCTGAGCCGAGGCCTGGCCGCTCGGGAACCACCATATAGCCGTTCTCAACCTGCAGCGGGTGCGTCATCAGGTCGTCACGCCAGGGCGCATCATCGACATCGAACTCCAGGATGTAAAAGTTGGGCACCGTGGCACAGACGTTGGCGTTGACCAGGCTGGTGATGGGGCTATGGCAATTATGCGGCGCAAAGAGGATGTCATAGGCGTGGGCCAGGTCCGCTATCTTTTTGCCCATGGTGATGCCGTTCCAGGCCAGGTCGGGCATGATGATATCCGTGGCGTGGAGCTGCAGGAACGGCTTGAAGCCATGCGTGCCATAGAGACTCTCCCCCGTGCAGAGGGGGGTCTTGGTCGAATCGCGGATGAGCCGGAGCGCTTCGGGGTCCAGGGTCTCGGTTTCCAGCCACATCATGTCGTAGGGCTCGAGCGCGCGCGCCAGCTTGATGGCGCCCCCGAGCTTGAAGGTAAAGGCCACATCGAGAGCGATCCCCACGTCGGGGCCGAGGGCATCGCGGAAGGTGCCCACCACCGCCAGAGCGGTGCGCAGCGCCGCGGGAGGGAGGTCACCCGCGTGGGTGGCGAATGCGGACACCGTCGAGGCCTCGTCCAGGTCCTTGAGGCGCATCAGGTTGGTCTTGATCGCGGTGTACCCACGGGAAAGGACCTCCTCAGAAAGCTTGCGCAGGTCGGAGGTGGTCTCCACCTTGGGCAGGCCCAGTCTCTCGGCGTTGCGCGCGCGGGTGGAGCCGCAGTGAGACCAATAGAGCCTGAGGCGGTCGCGCATCTTGCCGCCCAGAAGCTGCCACACCGGCGCGTTGAGCACCTTGCCCCGGATATCCCACAGGGCGGAATCGATCCCCGACATGGCCTTCCAGGCGATCCCGCCGACGTGGCGCACCGAAGCAGCCGACAGGTCCCACCAGATAGCCTCGGCGTTCATGGGATCCTTGCCGATGACCCATTCCGCGTAACGCTCCACGGTGGCCGCCACGGGTCCCGGTGATCCCCAGTCGGTGCAATCGCCCCAGCCCACCAGGCCTGGGTCGCTGGTCTCCACTTTGACGAACGTCCACGGTCGAAAGCCCCCGTCGACGATAAACGTTTTGATGGCCGTGATCTTCATGTTACGTACTCCTCCCCATGGATGATACCCCCCTGCCGCCAGGCACATCATAGCGGAGCTGTTCCCACTCGTCAACCCCCGCCTGCCGGTTTGCAGGGCTTTGTCATTTTCTCAGTTATGTCATCCTGAGTCGCCCATGGCGCGCGGCGCCAACAGGGAGCGAATGACGTTCCCGTACGGCAATTTGCCCAAATTGCCGG
>CAYQDH010000624.1:0-3055 GCA_964416075.1 uncultured Anaerolineales bacterium
AGCGCTGTGACACGCTTCAAGGTAGGAGATCGCCTGGCAACTGGCGCAGATGTGCCCTGCGGGGAATGTCGCTGGTGCCGTGACGGGTTGGCTAACAACTGCGCCATTAACTATGCTATCGGTTACCAGTTCCCGGGAGGATTTGCCGAGTATATGCCGCTGAATGCGACCACGGTGCGCTACGGGGCGGTGCATCACATTCCCGCCACTCTCAGCTACGATGAAGCGACCCTAGCGGAGCCCCTGGCTTGCTGCATCAATGGCCTGGAGTTGGCCCGTATCGTTCTGGGAGATACCGTGGTGGTCATCGGGGCTGGGCCGGCCGGCTGCATGTTGATGCGCCTGGCACGGAGCTACGGAGCCACGCGAGTGCTGGCTGTACAGCGCTCCCGACGGCGCCTTGAAGAAGCGCTGCGCCTCGGCGGCGCCGACGAGGGTTACTGCGTGGAAGACGGTGATCCGGTGGATGAGGTGCGCCGCAGCACCGGTGGTGAGGGCGCTGATGTGGTCATTACCGCCAACTCATCGCCCGAGACGCACGTACAGGCGGTGCAGATGGTGCGTAATAGAGGGCGTGTGAACTTTTTCGGGGGCTTGCCCAAAGGATCGCCGCCCGTGTCTTTGGATACCAACCTCGTGCATTACAAGGAGTTGCTGCTCACCGGATCCCACGGCAGCGTGCCGCGCCAGCATCGTTTGGCGCTGGACCTGCTGGCCGCTGGCGTCATCCAGGCGAAAGACTATATCACGCACACCTTTTCTTTGGACCAGATCGGAGAGGCCTTCGCTGCGGCCGAAGGGCGCGTGGGTATGAAGGTGGTGGTGCACCCGTGAGCACAGTTCAAGCACAAAGCGCGTCTCGTCGTCTCATACGCATTTGCGCCTCGCTCGCCTGCGCCGATTGGCTGCATCTGGAACAGGATCTGCGCGCCCTGGAGAATGCTCGAGTGGATTACTTGCACATCGACGTTATGGATGGGCTCTTTGTGCCTAACCTGGCGCTCAGTCCCGATCTCATGCGCATTGTCGGGCGGGCGACATCGCTGCCCATGGATGTGCACCTCATGATCGAGAAACCAGAGCGCTATCTGGAGACCTTTGTTCAGGCCGGCGCCCAAACGCTGGTGGTGCACCAGGAGGCCAGCATCCATCTCAACCGCACCCTGGCCGCGATCCGCCAGCTTGGAGCGCGGCCGGGTGTCGCGTTGAACCCCTCGACGTCGCTGGAAGCGCTGAACTATGTGCTGGAGGATATGGACCTGCTTCTGATCATGACGGTCAACCCCGGTTTTGTGGGGCAGAAGCTGGTGCCGGCCACTCTGCGCAAGATCGAGGACGCCCGCCAGTTGATCGAGCGGCGTGGCCTGGCGGTCGATATCCAGGTTGATGGAAATGTGAGTCTGGAGAATGCGGCCAAGATGGTGCGGGCAGGCGCGAACTGGCTGGTTGGGGGCACGTCGAGCATCTTTGCACCGGGTTTGACGATCGAAGAGGGGGTCAGCCGCTTGCGTTATGTGGCCGAACGAGCGCTGCCTAGCATCTGAGAAGAGGCCAAGGTCCTATTGAGGATCATTGCGGTCTATTAGAGGTGATGGATATCCCTCGCCAGGCGCTCGCTGCGATCGCAACTCAGGATCGCAGGCTGTCGTGTCACGGGCCGGCCGGGGCCATCAAAGTGGCGTTTAGCCAAAAGACGAGCTGCTCATAGAGTCCTAGCGTCAGCAGGATTCCCATAGCGATCAACAGGATGCCGCTGACGATAGAGATACCACGCAAATAGCGGTTCATCCTATGTACCAGGGGCAAGGCTACATCGACCATGCCCGCCACGGCCAAAAAGGGCGCACCTAGTCCGAGAGCATATACGGCGAGCAGCGCTGCGCCCGTGGCCACGGTTTGGCTGTCTGCGGCCAGGATAGTGATGGCTGTGAGAACCGGCCCCACACAAGGGGTCCACCCTGCGGCAAAGACGATGCCGATCAAGAACGACCGTCCGAAACTGCGGTTCTGCCCATGCTCTAGCTCAAAGCGGCGATCCATCGCTAGCCAGGGGATGGAGATGACGCCCATCGTCTGCAAGCCAAAGACGATGAGCAGTATCCCGCCAATGCGTATCACGTAGGGCATGATAGGATACAGGATGCTGCCGAGCAACCCCGCCGTGGCCCCCAGCAAGACGAAAACCAGCCCGAACCCGAGCACGAAAAAGAGAGCGTGCACCCAGATGGGCAGCCTCTTGGCGGAGCGCATCTCATTGGCCAACACGCCCGTGAGATATCCCAAGTAGGCAGGCACCAAGGGGAGTACACACGGGGAAAAGAAGGAGAGCAACCCGGCGATCAGGGCGGCAGCGAAGGATACCTTCTCGGCTTCCACGTCAGATCCCCTGTTCCTGCAAAACCTTTTCGGTTTCTTGACGGACTTCCACCATGCCACGCTCCAGATATGGGAACGCCAACCAGACACAAGCTATGCCGAAAAGGCCACCGGTGACGAGCCTGCTCTCCGGGGTGCTGGTCCACAGACCGACCAGCTGGCCCAGGCCATCAATGGCCATAGGCAAGATCAAAAGGCCGAAGGCCTTGAGTGGCAACGGCTTGAGCCGTCTCCGCACCAGCCCAAAAACTAGCCCGGCCAATAGCGCAAAACCATAGATCGCGACATCACGCTGGCAGACCGCCGTCTTGAAGCCGATCCCAAGCTGACCGATCCAGCGCTGTGGGACGGTGCTGCCGCCCAATAGCTGGCTGAGCTGGTCGTAACTATAGGTCCATCGTTCGCCGAAGAGGAAGAATGAGCGTTCTGGCATCTGGTGGCAGACGGGCTGAAGCAGCCAATACAGGAGCCGCGCTGCGCGCAAATGGCCAGTCTGGGCCAGCGTGGGTGGCAGAAACGGCACGCCGGCCCACAGAGCCATTGCCAGGTTGAACATCAAGAGCCAGTGTAAGCTAAGCCAGTGTGCCAGGCCGGTGACCCAACGGTTGATACGCTGGGTCCACAGATCTTTCGGTCTCAATTCGGTGCTCAGAGTCTGCATGGAGGTCCAAAACTATTC
>CAYQDH010000625.1:0-3049 GCA_964416075.1 uncultured Anaerolineales bacterium
GCCGCGGGCGCCAGGCGGGGGCCCAATACATCGCCGCAGGCGGCGGCCATGATCGCGGGTATGCTCCAAGCCGAGAGGCCGAAGAGGATCGCCGAGAGGGTGAACCCCGTGGGCGCGGGCCACAGGGCAAAGAGGGCAAAGGAGACGGCGTGGATCAGGTAGACGATGACCAGCGCCCTCTTGCGCCCGATGCGGTCCGAGAGGGTGCCCCATAGCAGGCCGCAGGCCAGGCTGAACCAGCCCATGAGCATGAACAGGCTCCCCGCCGCCTGCGGCGTATAGCCGCCCTCGGCAATGAGCCGCTTGTTGAAGAAGGTCATGTAGATGATATAGGAGAAGCCAAAGGCCACGTACACCAGCCCCAGACGCCATACCGGCGCGGCGCGGTAGATGCGCCCCCAACGCAGGGGCTCGGTGTGCGGCGCGGGCGGGGAGTCCCCGCCGGTGGCGCCGACGGGCTGCAATCCCAACTCGGCGGGGCGGTTGCGCAGCACCAGGACGCTGGCCAGGGCCAGGACGAGCGTGAGCGCGCCAAAGGTGAGCCAGCACAGGCGCCAGCCCCCCTCGCCACGGGTGGCCAGGATGGCCGGCACGAGCGGCCCCACGGTGATCAGTCCGATGGACGAGCCTGCCACGGCGATGCCCGAGGCAAAGCCCCGCCGCCGCGCGGCGAACCAGGCGCCGACCATGCCCAGCACCGAGATATTGGCCGCTCCGCTGCCGATCCCGGTGAGCGCGCGCCAGAGGATGGCCGCGGCGAAGCTCTGCGCTGTGCCGGTGCCCAGCATCCCCAGGCCGGCCAGCAGGAGGCCGAGCGAGGCCACCCGGCGCGGACCATAGTGCGCCGCCAACGCCCCTCCCACGGCGGAGAGGGCCAGGTAGCCCACCAGGTTGGCCGTGGCCAGCAAGCCGGCCTTGGTGTTATCCAGGGCCAGGCCCGCCTGCATGCTGGGCAGGAGGGCGGTATAGCCAAATCGGGCCATGCCCAGCGCGCCATAGATGGCCAGCGTGCCCATACCCAGCACGATCCAGGCATAGTGAAGGCGGCGAGATGGTGAGGACATGGCTGCTCCTTGGCCACAGCGGTTATCGAACCACATTATAGTACCTTGGGCCATTCCACGGTAGAAGCTGGAAGAGGGAATCTAGGTCGATGTTGGTTTGCTTCGTCGGCTTGACCTCACTCTGGGGGTGCTTTATCATCGATCTCGCATTCTGTTGCAGGAGACGCACATGACCGCTGGGAATAGCCTGTATCGTGAACGCTTCGCCGCCACCCTGGCCCACCAGCCGGTCGATCGCTCGCCTATCGACCTGGGCGGCACGCCGCAATCCACCGTGGAGGACCCCGCCACGGTTCGCGCGCTGGCCGCGCACCTGGGGCTGGCGGGGGACGCCCCTGGCGACTATGACAAGTTCGACCGGCGCATCCTGGAGTTGTTCGACATCGATTTCCGCCGCTGTGGCGACCTGGTGAGCTACACCACGGCGCGCAATCGGCGCCTGTCAGCGAGCGAATATGTCGATGCCTATGGCATCCGCCATCGCTTTAGCGGGATGTACTGGGAGATCGTGGACGGTCCCTTGCGTGGGGCCAGCCGCGAGGAGATGGCCGCCTACAAGCTGCCTACACTGGCCGATACCGACCTGCGGCAGCTCGATCTGTGGGCAGAGCGGGCGCGCGCCTTGCGCGAGCGGACCCCTTATGTGGTCGTGGCCGAGCACCCGGTCCTGGGCGTGCTGGAGCTGGCCTGCTGGCTGTGCGGCTACGACCAGGTGATGATGCTCTTGGCCCTCGATCCGGAGATCATCCACCTGTTCTTTGGGCGCATCCTGGAATTTCAAAAGAGTATCATCCGCGAATACTACGGCCGGCTTGGGACTTGCATCCACCTCACCACCAGCGGTGACGACTTTGGCACGCAGAAAGGGCTGTTCATGTCGCCCAAGATGTGGCGAGAGTTCGTCAAGCCATACATGAAGGAGCGCATCGCCTTCACCGCCCAGTTCACCGATGCCGTGTACATGCATCATTCGTGTGGTGGTATTTACGAGATCATCCCCGACCTGATCGAGATCGGGGTGCGCGTGCTGAATCCCATCCAGCCCGCCGCTGCGGGGATGGACGCGGCGCGGCTCAAGGCTGTGTACGGGCAGCAGATCGTGTTCCATGGGGGATTGGACACGCAAGAGGTGTTGCCCTCCAACGATATGGCGCGCATTGACGAGGAGGTGGAACGCTTGCTGGGGATCATGCATCCCCAGCAGGATGGTGGTTATATCTTTGCCGCGGCGCACAACCTGCAGAACGATGTGGCGCCCGCATCCATCGCGCAGATGTATCGCGCCGCACTGCGGGCGCAGCAGGCTGGGTGAGGTCCCGGTCTAGCACAAACGGCGGGGGGCAGGCCCTGGCCTGCTCCCCGCCGCAGCGCTCACCGGTAAAAGGAGCGTCGCCTGAAGCGGCCTAAGGAAATGCTGTCCCTATCGGCTGGGCCTCATTCCACGTACGGAGCCGACGCTGGTCACCATGCTGGAGATTGTCAGGCGCGCGGCTTCGCTTCCCCCCGTATAAGCGCCACCGCTGTAGAGGCCATCGGTCGCTGCGCCCGTATAAGCGCCGCCCGTGGATACGACGTGGGTGGTGCCCTTTTCCAGTTCCGGCGAAAAGAGCACTACGGACTGGTACGGTCTCAGGGGCATGAACGTCAACACCTCTTTGCCCTCGCCGCTGCTGATGTTCACCAGGGTGCCCGCAGGCAGCTTGTTGTTCAGGTTCACCAGCACCGCGTGCTGCGTTGAGGAGGCATCGGGCGCCTGGGCCATGCCGGCGCTGCCGACCGCCACCAGGAACCCACCCGTCACCTGGAAACCTCCATCATAGTCCAGGGCGCTGGTCTGCGCCTCGATCCCGTCCTGTCCGGCCGTGATCTGTAGTGCGCCGCCTTCGATGATCACCAAGCCCTTGGACGCGTCCTCATCGTTACGGACTCTAAGGCATCGCCGGCAGCATCCACAACGATGCTGCCGCCCGTGATGGCCAGGGAAT
>CAYQDH010000626.1:0-3041 GCA_964416075.1 uncultured Anaerolineales bacterium
AAGAGTGGCAATCGGGCAGTCACCTCATCTTTGCCGCAAATCCCAACTTTCATCTGGGCGCTCCCAAGGTGGACCAGGTCTTTATCAAGATCGTGCCCGACGATTCCGCCCAGATAGCCGCTATCAAGGCTGACGATGTAGAGATTGGAGTTTTCGTCGCCTACTCGGATATGCCCGACCTGCAAAAGCTGGGCACACTGGACCTGGTTAAGGTTGTTTCCGGCTACAAAGAGGGCTGGTACTTTAACCTCAGCACCGAAGAGGAGTCCGAGGGCCACCCCGCGCTTCAGGACGCGAACGTGCGCCGGGCCATCGTCATGGCCGTCGATCGAGACAAGATCTGCCAGGAGCTGCTCTATGGTTTGACCAAGCCCGCGATCAGCGTGTGGGACGGCACCCCCTATGCCGACCCCAACCTGAAGCCGATCCCCTACAACCCGGAAGAGGCCAAAAAGCTCTTGGACGCCGCAGGCTGGAAGGTTGGGGCAAACGGCATCCGCGAGAAGGATGGCCTGCCGCTCAAGCTACGCTATGTCACAACGTCACGCGAAGTACGGCAGAACACCCAGGTGGTGGCGCAACAGATGCTTCGCGAGGTAGGGATCGACACTGAGCTGATGACCCATTCTGCGGATCTGTTCTTTAGCGGTTACGCCGATGGCGGCCCCATAGCCACGGGCCAGTACGACATCACGCAGTGGTCCACTGTGACCGCGTTTCCCGACGCGGACCTGGTGGAATTGCGGTGCAAGGAGATTCCCACTGCCGACAACCCCACAGGGAGCAACTGGGCGTTCGTCTGTGACGAAGAGATGGACAAGCTGTTTGACCAAGCCAGTGTCACCCTGGACATGCAGGCTCGCGCCCAGGTCTTTTTCAAGATCGCGCAGAGAGTCTCCGACCAAGTATACTGGGTAAGCATCTGGGACGACCCCGACTGGTGGACGGTCTCGAAAAAACTAAGGAATGTGAAACTGTCGGGCGCCACGTGCTTCTGGAATGCTCAGGAATGGGAACTGGTCCCCTGACCTTCGCGGTGGCGCAAAGAGGGGATCAGGCGGTCTCGACGATGTGTGAAATCGGGAGTGAGGAATGACGCGCTACATCATCCGCCGTCTCTTGCAGGCTGTGCCGCTCCTGTTCATCATCAGCCTGATCCTGTTTTTCCTGATGGTTGAAATGGGTGATCCCCTGGCCACGTTCGCTGGCCGGGGGGTCATAAAATCCAAGGACCGCGCACGGCTCACACGACAACTCGGACTGGACAAGCCTGTTGGGGTGCAGTACATCGTGTGGCTGGTGGGCAACGACTGGATGAAGTTGGACTTGGATGGCGATGGTATCGGCGAGACCTATGGCACCCGCAAAGGGGTCCTGCGGGGCGATCTGGGCACTTCGTTCGTCACGCACCAGCCGGTGCTGGAGATGATCGGTGAACGCCTACCCAACACGCTGAGGCTGATGCTGACCAGCGAAATCCTCACGATCCTCGCCGCTCTGATCATCGGCTTGACCTCCGCCCTGAAACAGTATTCCTTGTACGACCACGCCGTGTCGGCCCTATCGTTTGTGGGCTATTCCATGCCCATTCCTTTACTGTGCTTGGGGTTGATTTACCTTTTCGCCGTTATCCCCAAACAGATGGGCTGGCCGTACCTGCCAACGGGCGGCATGTTCGACCCCGCGGCGGGCCCGGGCCTGCTGCAAACGCTGTGGCATATGGTGCTGCCCGTCATCGCGCTATCGGTCGTGTCCACAGCCGGCTACAGTCGCTACATTCGCTCGACCTTTCTAGAGGTCATGGGAGAGGACTATATCCGCACAGCCAGGGCCAAGGGGTTGTGCCCTCGACGCGTCATCCTGGGGCATGCCATGAAGAATGCGGCGCTGCCCCTGGTGACCATTGTGGGGATGGACCTGCCCTTCTTGTTGGTCGGCGCCGTCGTAACCGAGTCCATCTTTGCATGGCCCGGTATGGGCCGCCTCTTCTATGACCACACCAGCCGTTCCGATTTCCCGGTGCTGATGGGTATCATCATGGTTGTGGCCGTGACGGTGATCATCTTTCAGATCATCACCGACGTCCTGTACACCTTTCTGGATCCGCGCATCCGCTATGACTAGTCGTCATCCGTGCTCGGGAATCGCCCCCATACAACGGAGAAAACCGTTGTCTTCCGGATGCGACCAGGCGTGCGCCAGCTGTGGCAGTGATGCCGGTCGCCCTAATACGCCACGGCTCCCTGGCGCTGTAGCCTAGCATGATGCCGGTCCAGTTTCCTCGACAAGGAGTAAGATGACTCTTGCGGGTAAAGCATTACCCAAAGCGATAGAGGACCACGTCAGCAGGCCCCCCATGCCCTCACCGGGCCAACTCGTGTGGCGACGCTTTCGACACCATCGCATGGCCATGTGGGGCGCCGTTCTGCTGGTGATCTTGCTGGCCTATGTCACTGCAGGCATGCTCGTGTTTCAGGAACGGGACGCCAATTGGGTCACGCTGGAGGAGCGGCTGCAGGCCCCTTCGGCCGCCCATCCCTGGGGGACCGATGCGGTGGGACGAGACATCCTGGCCAGAACGGTCTATGGTGGGCAGATATCGCTTCTGATCGGGGTGGCGTCCGTGGCGGTGATGCTGGTGGTGGGGGTGACCATCGGCGCGGTGTCGGGATATTATGGGGGTTGGGTCGATAGCGTGCTGATGCGCTTCACCGAGGCCATGCTCAACATACCACAGCTGTTTCTGTTGATCGTCGCGGCCAAGTACTTGGGCGACAAGGTCGCCAACTTTCATTTCTTGGGGCGGGAATTCAGCGGCAGTGTGGTGGTCATCGTGGCCATCATCGGGCTCGATAGCTGGATGTATCTGGCGCGCATTGTGCGCTCGCAATTCCTGGCACTGAAAGAAAAAGAGTTCGTCACGGCTGCCCGCTGTGTGGGAGTACCTAACAGGAGCATCATCCTGCGCCATGTGCTGCCCAACGCTGTGGCTCCCGTCATCGTCAGCGCCACGCTGGGCGTGGGTAATGCGATCTTGAGCG